>JBDTTZ010000544.1:0-10950 GCA_040008015.1 Gemmatimonadota bacterium | reverse complement strand
AAGGTGATCCAGGCCGCGGGGCTCACCGCGGGGTCCGAGGACTCGGTGTCGTCCGGCGTGGCGCCGGGAGTCGTGGTCGCCACTCGCCCCGGTCCCGGCGCCTCCCGTCCTACCGGCACCGCGGTGGACCTGGTCTTGAGCAGCGGACCTCCGCCCACCGGCGTGCCCAGTGTCCGGGGGATGACGCTGGACGATGCGCGGCGGGTCCTGCAGCAGGTGGGTCTTTCCGTGGGTGAGCTGACCATCCAGAAACGGGATGGGCCGGCCGGCGTGGTTCTCAATCAGAATCCGGGCACCGGCGCCCGCATCGTGCGGGGCGGACGGGTCGACCTGGTCGTGAGCGGACGGGAGGACTCATGAAAGCGCGTATTGCTCCCAGTGTCCTCAACGCCGACCTGGGACGGCTTCGGGAAGAGGTTGCCGCCGCGGTGAAGGGCGGAGCGGAGTGGATCCACGTGGACGTCATGGACGGCCACTTCGTGCCCAACCTCTCTTTCGGCGCACCCATGATCAAGGCGCTCCGGCAGATCACCGACGTTCCGCTCGACGTGCACCTCATGGTCGAGAGGCCGGAGCAGTACATCGCCGAATATGCCGACCTGGGCGCCTCGGTTTTTACTTTTCATCCCGAAGCCACGATTCACGTGCAGCGCCAGCTCGCCGAAATCCGGGCGCGCGGAATGCGCGCGGGTCTTGCCCTCAATCCGGGTTCGCCACTGGGCCTCATAGGCGAAGTGCTCTCCGACGTCGACTTGGTTCTCATCATGAGCGTGAACCCGGGATACGGGGGACAGGCGTATCTCCCCGCGGCCACTGCCAAGATCCGTCGCGCCCGGGCGCTGCTGGAACAGAGCGGGTCCCCCGCGGTCCTCGAAGTAGACGGCGGAATCACCGTGGACACCATCGCGGAAGCCTGGAAGGCGGGCGCCGAAACATTCGTGGCGGGGACAGCGGTGTTCGGCAACGGAGATCCCGCTGGAGCAGTGAGTAAATTGCTGGAGAAGTGTCGTACGGTGGTGTAGGATCACGCCAAGTCCCACTGGGAGCAGCATGTCACGACAATGGCTGGTAGTTATCCTCATCGTAGCCGGCCTCGCGCTCGGCGCCGCCGCGCTGGTACGGGTCGGCTCGGGCATGGACCGGGTCGAGGTGGGCTCCCGGATGCCGGATTTCCAGGTGAGCGACCCGCACACCCGGGATACGATCTCGCTTCGGGAGCACTACAAGGGTTCGGTGACGCTGGTGAACATCTGGGCCACCTGGTGCGTGCCCTGCCGCACCGAGATGCCCGCGATGGAAAAGGTCTACCATGAGTACAAGGACCGCGGCTTCCGGATCGCGGCGGTCAGCGTGGATGAAGCCGCCGACGATGTCGTCAACGAGTTCATCGAGCGGATGGGGGTCACCTTTGACATCCTGCACGACCGCAGCGGGAACATTCAGAAGGTGTACCAGACCACCGGAGTGCCGGAATCCTTCCTGGTGAACCAGGACGGCATCATCGTGCGCCGGGTGATCGGTGCCCACGACTGGAACTCTCCGGTCAACCGTTCCCTGATCGAGCGGCTCCTGGCGGATGCCAAACCGGCATCGGGAGTGGCCGCGCGATAATGGCCGGACGGATCCTCGCGATCGAGACGTCATGCGATGAGACCTCGGCCGCGATACTGGACTCCGGCGGGCCGGGGCCTACCGGGCTCAAGAGCCTGGTCATCCTGTCGCAGGATATCCACGCCATCTTTGGCGGCGTCGTGCCGGAGCTGGCCAGCCGGGCCCACCTGCGCACCATCGGTTCGGTGGTGGACCGTGCGCTGCTCGGCGCCGGCGTCGGGTTTGATGACGTGGATGCCGTCGCGGTGACGGCAGGACCTGGCTTGGTCGGGGCGCTGCTGGTGGGGCTGATGTACGGGAAATCCCTCGCCTTTGCGCGCGGCCTGCCCTTCCTCGGCGTTCACCACATGGAAGGCCACCTCTTCGCGGCGACGCTGGAGGATGCCGAATTCAAGCCGCCCTTCGTGGGACTCCTGGTAAGCGGCGGCCACACCATGCTGCTCGACGTGACCGCCTGGGGCGACTACCGGCTGCTGGGACAGACCCGGGATGACGCGGCCGGCGAGGCGTTCGACAAGGTGGCCACGCTCCTCGGCCTGGGATATCCCGGCGGCCCGGCCATCGAACGGATCGCGGCGACCGGGCGGAGCGGCCGCTATGATTTCCCCCGCCCGATGTTGCGCGAGATGGACCGCGGAGGGAAACAGCGTTACGAGTTTTCCTTTTCCGGATTGAAGACCGCGGTGCTGCGGGCAGTAAAGGCGTCGCACAACCTGGAGCGGGACCGGCCGGACCTGGCGCGCGGCTTCCAGGACGCGGTGCTGGAAGTGCTGGTCGAGAAGACGGCGCGCGCGGCGGAAGAATTGAACTATCCGACCGTGCTGGTGGGTGGCGGGGTTGCCTGCAACCGGGCACTGATCGCAGCGCTCCAAAAGCGGGTAAATCCGTGGGCCCGGGTCGTCGCGGCCACACCACGACTGAACACCGACAATGCCGCCATGATCGGCGCCGCGGCCGCCTGGCGTCTCGGGCGCGGCGAGCGCAGCGGGTGGGATCTGGAACCGCGTGCGGACATGAAATTCCCCGGATTGATGGAAGATTGAAGATTGAGGATTGAAGATTGAACAGCCTCGCGCTTGACGATCTCACTCGTTCTTGAATCTCCGGTAGTTCAATCCTCAATCTTCAATCCTCAATCCTGAATTCTATGGATGTCTATCCGTTCATAATCCACCTGGGCCCACTGGAGATCACCGGCTACGGCATCATGATGATGGTCGGTTTCCTGATGGGTGGGTGGCTGATGGGCCTGGAGCTCAAGCGGCAGGGACTCCGGGAAGACTACGCGGCGGAGATCACCATCGCGGCCGTGATCGGCGGCGTGATCGGCGCCAAGCTCTGGTACGTGGCACTCACCGGCGACATGGGCGCCTTGCTCTCTCGAGGCGGCCTGGTCTGGTATGGCGGGCTGATCGGCGGAAGCCTGGCGGTCTGGCTGAATGGCTGGCGGCTCCGGGTACCCACCCGGTGGACGGCTCACATTATCGCCCCGGCGCTCGCGGCGGCCTACGCGCTGGGTCGGGTCGGCTGCTTCATGGTAAACGACGATTATGGCGTGCCGACCAGCCTGCCCTGGGGCATGCGGTTCCGCCAGGGACTGCCGCCTTCCACCGCCGAGAACCTCCACTCGCTGTTCGGAATTCCCATCCCCGCCGGCATGGACCCGAATACGGTGATGGCGGTCCATCCCACCCAGCTGTACGAAGTCGCGGCCATGTCCGTCGCGTTCATGGTGCTCTGGAAACTGCGGAAAGCCGAGTGGGGAACCGGCGCGCTGTTCGGAGTCTATCTGATGATGGCCGGGGTGGAACGGTTCCTGGTGGAGTTTGTACGAGCCAAGGATGATCGCTTCCTCGGCCCATTCACCATCGCCCAGGTGACCAGCGTCATCCTCATCGTCATCGGAATGGTGGTGTGGGTCCGGCTCCGCGGTGCCCCGATGAAGGAGCCAGGACCCTACCTGGCGGGCCGTCAACCGGTCATCGAACCGAAGACCTCGACAGTGGCGTAAGTAATTACGCTGGAGCAGGTTGCTGATGGCAGCACGGGAATCGACAAATAGTTGACAGTTGGACCGGGGGAAGGCGCCCCGACAATGGATGCCAAGCTGCGACCCGCCAGCTACTTAGGCTTTTTCGCGATTGCGGTCCCCGACTTGCCCATAGAGGGGATGGAGTCCGGAACCATCGGACAACGAAAGTGGCAGGTCGAAGAAGAGTGGAGCGGGCACTTCTGCTCGTTCTAATAACTCAGGGGGCGACCTGTCAAGTTTTCTGAGAAAGCTCGCGCAATCGCGCGGGCTTTTTCTTACTTCCTGGTCGAGCTGGTGAGCTTCTGCTTCAAGCGCTCGACTTCCGCCCGCAGCTCCGCCAGGTCGGCATCCATCCGCTCCAGCGAACGGATCATGTCACGATCCACGTCGGCCCCCGTGCTCCGCGCCTCCGGCACGCGTTTCACCGGATCGGGCACCATCTCACTGGTCACCTTGAGCCGGCGCGGCTCGATCACGAAGGTCCAGAGCAGGGCAAACAGGAAGAGAGCCAGCAATATCCCCTGCGCGGCGAGGGTCTCCATCGTCTGGTAGATTCCCATGGCGGGAACTCGCGGCGCCCACTCAACCGGAGTGAGGGAGACCAGGCCCCCTTCCTGCAGCTCCGCGATCCCCTTCCCGGCGAACACGAAGGCCATGTAGTAGAGGAACCCGCTGGTGACCGCAAAGAATGGCTTGAGTGGAATCTTTACGCCGAACCGGTTGATGGCGTAATACACGATGAGCAGGACGACGCTGCCAGCCAGGATACCTCCCAGCACCGGCATCGCCGCCGTGGCCGACCCGCTCGCGACAAACAACGCCTTGTAGAACAGCACGGTCTCGAATCCCTCGCGATACACGGCGAGGAAAGCGACCGACGCGAGCGCCAGTGCCGACCCGCTGGTGAGCGCGTCTTCCACCTTGCCCCTCACGAACCGGTTCCACTTCGCCACCTCCATCCGGGAGAGCAGCCAGTAGCTCACGTAAAACAGCATCACCACCGCGACCAGCATGGTGAAGCCTTCGAGCGCTTCCTGCCGGTTGGGAGTGACGTGGACCAGGGTCTGCAGCATGGCAGCGGTGATCAGGCTGGCTCCAACCGCGGCCGCGGCCCCGATGTGCACGTCGCGCTTGCGGTGCCCCGCCCCCAGTTTCGCCAGCATGGTGACCAGCGCGCCGAGGATGAGGATGGCCTCGAGACCCTCGCGCAGCAGGATGACAAAGGAGTTAAAGAACAGGTTGGGGGCCGAGAGGCGGTCGCCCTGCTTGCGCTCTGCCGTCTCCAGGCTGGCCAGCAGTCGCGACTGGATGGCCCGGAGCTCCTGCCTGGTGGCCCCCCCGGCGGCCCGGGTCCGGAGCTCGGCGAAGATCGCCTCCAGCTCCCCGGCCAACCGGTTGTCCTTGGCGCGGATCTGGGATTCCACCTGCTCGAACGTCATGTAGGCATCGAAGGCCACCGTGCTGGCCTCGTCGTGCTCTCCCCGCTCCGCCAGGCGCAGCGATGAATCAACCTGGGACCGAACCTGGGCGAAGACCATGTTACTGGCGTCGCGGGAGGTATCAACCGCCTGGTAATTCCGCACCGCCGCGACCCGCGACATCGCCAACGGACTGCCGGACGGCTCGCCCGGAACCAGGGCAGCGGCCAGCACGGAGTCGCTCATGCGCGCGGTGGTCGCGAAGCTGCGAAGCGCCGACGGAACGTCGCCCGACGGAGCCGGCAGCCGGAGCAGCGTGGCATAGGCGGTCACGGCCCAGCGATCATCGGAGGAAAGCCGGCTTTCAAAGGCCGGCATCGCGGTCCCGGTGACGCCGATGGTCACCCGCTGGTAATAGTCCAGCGGCAGGACGGCACGCTGAGTTGCGGCATCGGAGAGGTTGGCGGGAGGGGGATTCATTCCCCGGGCAGCGGGGCCATCGCCGCGGCCGAGCACCCCATGGCAGCTGGCGCAGTTCTGCTGAAAGAGCTCGGCTCCGCGCGCCAGCGATGGCGGCCCGGACGGCATTTCATCCAGGGTAATTCCGAATTTCTGCGCCAATGACGAAGAGAGAGCGGAGACCTGCGCGATGATCGAATCGGGGAGAGCCACCGCGTTGACCAGGTCGAGAATGGCGTCGATCTGGCGGAGCACCGGGCGGCCGGCCTCGGGCGGAAGCAGCGCGGCACTGCGGCGCGCCTCGGTCAGAAAGAGCCTGGCCTCTTCGACTTCCTCCGGGGCGACGACCCTGCCAGCATGAACGCCGAGACTGTACTCCTGGGTTGCCAGGCGAGCGGTCGCGGCGATTCGGCGCACCAGCGGACTCGGATCACCCTGGCTCGGTTGCTGTGCGGCGAGAAGACTCGCAACCAGGGCAATCCCACTAATGAGAACCATTCTCAACTCTATTCTTAGGGACCGGGAAAAGTAGAGTGGAATGGTCGGGATTTCAATCAGGGGTCAACAGGCTGCAGGCAGGGGATCAACCGGTTGTCCCGTTGCCTTTGCGCGCCATCTTTTTCAACACGTAGGCACGTAGGACACATAGGACAGTAGAAAAAACTGATGAACTGCTCCAGGCGGTCAGTTCGTACTGCAAAAGAATTGAGGTGTCTGCTGCGGATTGGCGGTTGTGAACTCTGGATGACACATACGGAATCGTCAGTGCAGCCGACCATCCACGGCAGTTCATTAAAAGCTTTTCTACGTGCCCTACGTGTCCTCCGTGCCTACGTGTTGAAAAGGGCAGCCCTGCTGGTCAGCATCCAGCCCCACTCCCCGTGCACTCTCCCTACATCCGCTCACTGGTATACACCTTGTTCACGATCCACCACCGCCCGCCGAACTTTACCATGTTCAGATAATCGGTGTACCGCGACCCGGGAGTGCCGGGATAGTCCTCGACAACTTTGGCGGTAGCGACGTCGCGGGTGATCTCGACCGACGCGATACGCAGATCGCCCTGCTCTTCCTTGCCGGCGCTGGCCGCGAAGCCGCGATACCAGTCGGCCTGGCTCAATTGACCCAGCGTGCCGTCACGATTCACGAAGTAGAGCTTGGCGTCCGGCATGAACGCCTGCCTGAAGCTCTCCACGTCATTGAACTTGAGACCATGGAGATAGCGGCTGACCACCTCGCGCACCGCCGCATCCTCGGTTTGCTGCGCCGCCAGCGAAGTGAAGGGGAGCAGGAGCAATCCCACCAGCAGATAAGAGCGCTTCACGAAATGCCTCTCGATGTTTGAGTGGATCTACCGCCCGCCCTGGAATGGCCGCCCCAGCAGCACTACGGCGCCGGCGGTCGCTTCACTGTGGGTGAGCGAGAGCTGCAGCTCGATGGGTCCGTGCCGCTCGGCCAGTCGCGCGGCCTCCCCGTGCAGTTGGAGCATGGGCCGGCCATCGGCATGGCGAAGAACTTCGAGATCCTGCCAGCCGACCCCCCGAGCATCGGGCAGGACCTGGAATGCCTTGTAGGCCGCCTCCTTGGCGGCGATGCGCGCCGCGATACCCCGCGCCGGCAGGTGCAGCGAGGCCACGTAGGCTTGCTCCCGCGCTGTCAGCAGTTTCTGGGTAACCCGCTGGCCTTTTCGCTGGATCATGCGCTCCACCCGCGCCACGTCCACCAGGTCGATGCCAATTCCCAGGACGTTCATACCGGCGTGATCAGGCGATCCCACGAGTTCCACCACCAGCGGGCAAACTCATACAGGAACGGTGGCCCCGGCAGGTACCCGCCGACGACGAGACCGACGTACACGGCGAGCCCTGCCACGAGCAGGCTGAAGGTCCACAGCGCCCAGCGCGGCCGGCGCCAGCGCCGGGCCGACTCGACCAGGGGCGTCCACCGGTGCCACTCGAGGTCCACCACGCTCTCCAGCTCGAGCCATGCGGTCTCCAGGCGACGCGCCGCCTCAGTGAGCGCACCACGCCAGCGATCAAATGCATCGCGATCGAGCACTCCGGTATCACGCACCTGGTGAGCGGCGCGCTCCAACCCGTCGAGGCCGGCGGACAGGGCCAGGCTGCCGCCGCCAAGCCTGGCGTGCAGAGCGCGGCGTTCTGCCGCCGAGAGTTGGAGGCTCTTGCGCCGGCGCCCGGGGATCCGCGACTCGGCAGCCGCGGCGGCGATCCGCGCATCCACGGCGGCGGCCAGTCGCTCGGCCACCGCCCGGACCGCCGCTTCCCACCCGGTCAGCCACGCGGCGCGTCCCAATGCCTCGACCGCCCCGGTACGATCGCCGGTGGCGCTCCACGCGCCCGCGTCCTCGGTCAGCTCGAAGATCGCGGTCGCGAGATCGAGCCGGATATCGTCCAATGCAATCGGGTGGGCAGAGCTGGCATCCGGCGCCAGCGCGACCCGGCCGAGGGATGGGCCCAGCTCGGGAATCTGGATGGCGGGAAGGATGCGGACCGGGGTAACCATGAAGGAAATGTAGTTGGGGCTGGCATCCGGAGCCCGTACGCTGAGGACCGTAATCGACTCAAGGTACAAACAGCATCAAGAATCGGGGAGCTTCCGGCAGACCGTACCGGCGACGGCACTCTGCCACATCTCCACGCGAAGACGCGAAGTAGCGCGAAGGCCGCGAAAGAAAACTGCTGTAAATATGTGGGTGCCAATTCGTCTCCCGACGTAAGTGCCTCTGGGATCGAATCCACACCCACAAATATTCTCGTCACGAAACTCACATTCATCTTCGCGTTTTTCGCGCTACTTCGCGGTCTTCGCGAGGAGATGTTGCAAGGCTCAAATACTGAATCCATCTGGACTGGCCGGACTCGGTCTCCGGGCTCCGCAAGCTCATGAGCGACTCAACCAAAGATGGCCTCCAATACCGCATCGGTTTCCGATAATGTTTCAAAGGCGACCACCGCGCCGGCCGCTTCCAGCTCGGCCACCGAGTAGAACCCCGTCGCGACGCCGATAGCGCGGGCGCCGATCGAAAGGCCACAGGTGACGTCGGACGGCGTGTCGCCGACGATGACCACGTCGTGGCCGTGGGGGATCCGCCCAAAGTGCGGCCGCGACCGCGTCGCGGCGACCGGAGGCAGCTCGGCACGCACCGCGGAATCCGATCCGTACGCCCCCACCCGGAATCGGTCGGGGTCGATCCCGGCCGATCGGAGCTTGAGGCCCGCGCCTTCCACGAAGTTTCCGGTCAGCAGGCCGAGCACCGCGCCCTCGGTCGCTTCGACCTGGTCCAGCAGCTCCGGAATGCCGGGGAGCACGGTGCTCCGATGTCCCGGTACGGAGAGCTCGCGTTCCAGGTGCGACAGGTACGAGCGCCCCAGCTCGGCCAGGCGCTCAGGGGGGAGCGTTGAGTCGTGCCCCGCCGCGGCCGCCAGCTCCATCAGGATCTGGGGATCGGTCTTGCCGTCGAAGCGAACGGTTTCCCAGGCGTCGCATGCGCCGTACGCGTGGGCCATCGCCGCGACAATCGCCCGGCGCCCCGCGCCGGCGGAGAGCAGGATGGTGCCGTCGATATCGAACAGGACGAGGCGAGTCATACGGTTCCGATAGTCATTCACATTCGTGTCGGATCAAGTCTCGCCAACAGCACACCGCCGAGTCGCAGAGGCGCGCTGAGGTTTTCGCTGAGAACAACAAATGATTCATCAAGATCCAAGGTGCAGGAGAACAGCAATACGTTGTCAGTTCTCGGCGATGACCTCGGCGCGATCGGCGCCTCGGCGGTGTGCTGTTGCAGAACTTCAAGAGCAGTACCGGCCCGCGCTAATCGAGTGACATCCTCCGAATGGCCTGGAGCTGGGGTCGGAGCCGGTGCGCGCGATGCCCTTCGCTCCATGGTTCCACCACGAAGCTGCCGCACGCGATCGTCGAATGCACCAGGGTGTCTTTGTCGCCCACCATGGCGACATGACTGATGCGGCCGGGCGTTTCACCAAAGAAAACCAGGTCGTCGGGCTGAGTAGCTTTTTCATCGACCGCCGCGCCCTGCTTCGCCTGGTCAGCCGAATCGCGCGGCAGCGGTATGCCCCGCGCCGCGAAGGTGGTCTGCACCATCCCCGAACAGTCGGCTCCCCAGGGTGTCAGTCCACCCCACAGGTATGGCGTGCCCGAAAAGCGATGCACCGCCCAGTCGATCGCGCGCATCATGCGGGCCTGGGTCACCGTCATCGCTTCCGAGGTGACCAGCCCGGCCACCAGGGTTCCCCGGGTACCATCGGGCAGGCCCCACATGGTTCCCACGGGTGCCACCCTGGCGAGTAATGGGAGGGTGATGATCCGGGCATCCCGCAGCCGGAGCACCGCTCCGTCGGAGCGACCGGTTGCCTGGTCCCGCCAGCGGTTCCAGTCCTCGGGATCCATCGGCCCCAGGTATCCCCGGTGGGTCCAACCGACGTAGCCGTCCTGCTCCCGCCGGAGCGAGATCCAGTCGCCGCGCTCCTCGGCGGACGCACCGGTCTCCCCCAGGACCATCTGGGAGACCAGCTCACTTCGGGGATTCGGTTCTCGGTAGAGCGGTGCGAGCGGCGAGTGGACGACGAAGTGAATCATGCCCCGGGAGTACTGGAGGGCTGCTTGAGAGCTCTGGTGGCTTCACACTGCGCGCAGCGGACCACGCCGCGAAAAGTGCAGATGAGGCAGAGAAAGGTACCGCAATCCACGCAGGGGTAGCCTTCGGAGGCCCGCTCCTCGTTGCCACAGGAGCGGCAGGTCATGCCGTCGTGCTCGCGGAGCTCGCCCATGCCTATGCCGGGATGGAGTAGCGTTTGATCTTGTTGATGAGCGTAGCCCGGGAGATACCCAGCTCCACCGCGGCGCGGGTCCGGTTGCCGGAATGGTGCCGCAGGGTGCGCTCGATATGCTGCCGCTCCAGATCGTCCAGGCTCAGCGGGTTGTGCCGCCGGTCGCCCGGGCCGGGGCGGGCCCGGAACTCGCCGGGTAGATGCTCGACCCCGATTTCCGGTTTGCCCTGCGCCAGGATCATCGCCCGCTCGAGCACGTTCCGCATCTCCCGCACGTTGCCGGGCCAGCCGTAGCCCAGCATCCGCTCGATGCCATCGGCCGAAATGGTGGTGGGGCCGCCGGGCACCTGGGTGCGGAGATCGTTCATGAGCCGGGTGATCAGGTTCATCCGGTCCTCGCGGGAGCGATCCCGCACCGGCGGCAGCTGCAGCGGCATCACGCTCAGCCGGTAGTACAGGTCTTCCCGGAAGCGGCCGGTCTCGACCTCGGTGGAGACGTCCTTGTTGGTCGCCGCGATCAGCCGCACGTCCACGGTGAGCTCGCGGGTTCCACCCAGCCGGCGGAAGGTCTTGGTCTCCAGCACCTTGAGCAGCTTGGGCTGGAGCTCCAGCGCCAGGT
>JBDTTZ010000543.1:0-6446 GCA_040008015.1 Gemmatimonadota bacterium | reverse complement strand
GTCGAGCCAGGTACCACGATGCGGTATTTCACCGCCGTGAGCTGGTGGCCCTCCGAGCGCACCTTCGCGGTCGTCATTCCCGCTACCGGCGAGCCGTCCTGGGTCTGTCCCGGGTTCGAAGAGGCCCGGGCCCGCGAGCTGATCCGCTTCGGCACTGATGTCCGGGTCTGGCAGGAGGACGAGAATCCGTTTCGCGTGATCGCGGGGATTCTTCGGGACCGGGGACTCTCGACCGGGAAAGTCGGACTCGAGGAGCAGGTCCGCTTCTTCGTGCAGGATGCCTTAAGAAAGGAAGCGCCGTCGATGGAGCTGGTGAGCGCCACGCCGGTGACCGCCGGATGCCGGATGCACAAGTCGCCCGCTGAGCTGGCCCTGATGCAGCGTGCCAGCGACATCACCATTGCCTCGTTCAAGGCCGCCTTTACCACGCTGCAAGAGGGAATGACTCAGTACGATCTCCAGGACAACATGCTGGCCGCGCTCACCAGGGTGGGCGGCAGCGATCCCTGGGCACTGGTCGGCTTCGGCCAGTACTCCGCGTTCCCGCACGGGAGCGTGCAGCCGCAGAAGCTCCAGGCCGGTGACATCGTCCTGCTCGATTCCGGCTGCGCGGTGGAGGGTTATCAGTCCGACATTACGCGCACCACTGTATTCGGCAAACCCACCGCCCGGCAGACCGAGATCTGGAATCTCGAGCGCCGGGCGCAGGACGCCGCCTTTGCGGCGGCCCAGGTGGGCCGTCCCTGCGAATCGGTGGACGCGGCGGCCCGGAAGGTCTTGACCGACGCCGGGTTCGGGCCCGACTACAAGCTGCCCGGCTTGCCGCACCGCACCGGGCACGGGATCGGGATGGATGGCCACGAGTGGACCTACTTCGTCCGCGGCAACACCACGTCGATCGCGCCCGGCATGTGCTTCAGCGACGAGCCGATGATCGCGATCTACGGGGAGTTTGGCATCCGGCTGGAGGACTGTCTGTATATCACGGAAAACGGGCCGCGGTTTTTCACCCAGCAGAGCGCGGCGATCGATGGGCCGTTCAGTTGATTCTGCCGTTGATTGTCGTCCCGAGCGCAGCGAGGGATTTGGGCTTGAGATTCCTCGGTCGCTACGCTCCCTCGGAATGACAGTCGCCAACTCCAGGAGACCCGCTCCAGCTCATCCAGCTCCCGCTCCAGCTGTGCCCCGTCGCCTACGCCCGGGGGGAGGCCCTCAGGTTGACACCCCCGTTCCGGGAGCGCATACTAACGATTATGGCACTATCCAATTTGCTGACTTTTTCCCTTTCGCGCGCCGCGGTCGACCGGCCCCGCGACGATGAGCTGGACCTCTACGGCGTTACCCACACGGGCAAGGTTCGCAAGGAAAACCAGGATCATTTCCTGGTCTGTACCATCCACCCCCAGGCCGTGGTGCACGGCACCAGTCTCCCCGATGCCGAGCGACTGCCGCTGCGGGGTGCCCGGCTGGCGACCATGCTGCTGGTGGCGGACGGCGTTGGAAGCGGGGCCGGTGGCGAGGCCAGCGAGCTCGCCGCCCGGACCATCACCGGTTACGTCACCTCGACCCTTCGCTGCTATCACACCGCGGGCTCCAGCTCGGAAGACCAGTTCTACAAGGCGCTGACCGATGCGGCCCTGGAGGCCCATTCCGCGGTGCTGGCCCAGGCCCAGGGCGACAAGATGGCCACGACGCTGACTCTGGGTGTCGCGGTATGGCCCTGGATGTATACGGTTCAGGTGGGAGACAGCCGGTGCTACGTATGGAACCCGAAGAAAGGCCTGCAGCAGGTGACCCGGGACCAGACCGTGGCCCAGGACCTGGTGGACCGCGGGGCGCTGCCCCGCGACAGTCTGCCGAAATCCCCCCTCAGCCACGTTCTGGCCAGCGCGATCGGCGGGAGCGAGGCGAAACCGGTGGTGAGCCGGACCGAGATTCCCCGGGGCTGCGTGGTGCTGCTCTGCAGCGACGGCCTCACCAAGCACGTGAGCGACAAGGAAATCGAACAGCAGATCAGCCGGGTTGAATCCTCGGAGCAGGCCTGCCACGCGCTCCTGGACCTGGCCCTGGACCGCGGCGGCAGCGACAACATCACGGTCCTGGTCGCCCAGGCACGCCGGAGCTGAGGACCGGTCTACCGGTGGGTCACGGCTCTTCGAGCCAGCTCCGCGCCATCCAGTTTCACCCGGTAAATGTCGGACAGGTTCCCCCCTCCACTGATCCGCGCAAAGAAGAGGGTTTCACCGTCCGGCGAAAGCTTGGGCGTCCACTCGCATGCCGCGGTGTTGACCTCGCCCTCGAGATTCTCCGGCGCGCTCCACCCGGTGGCCGTCGGATAGGTCACCCAGAGATCGCAATCTCCCTTGCCCCCCGGACGCAGCGACATGTAGATGAGCCAGCGTTCCGCCTGGTCCGGCGCCGGCTCGCCTTCCAGCCCTTCAAAGTTGATGGGTAGCGGAGCGGGAGCCTGATATTCTCCGTTCACCATCCCGGCCCGCCAGACATCCACGTTGTCCCGCGCCGCCCCGGCCGCGCGGGCGTGGAAGTAGAGATTCCCGCTGGCCGTCGGAGCGGGGTAGCCCTGCATCGCGTCCGTGTTCACGGTGGCACTGATCCGGACCGCGTCACCCCAGCGGTCGCCGGTCCAGTCCACGTAGAACAGGTCGGACTGGGTCGCCCGGATCGCGACTCGCGCCGTGTCACCGTTCAGTGGCCGCCTCGATGAGAACCAGAGTCGTTTGCCATCGGGAGACAAGGTCTGGTAGTCCCCACCGTACACCCCGTTGAATGGCGCGAGTACCGCGGGCTGCCAGGCGCCGTCCTTCAGGTCCGATATGAAAATGAAAGGGCCCACCCGTCCGATCTGCCGGGTGAAATACACCCGTTTGCCGTCCGGTGTAATGGAAAGGGAGTGGGTGTAGTCGTCGCCGGTGCTCACCACCCCGGGCGCAAACCGTTCCGGGACCCCGATGGTCTGGGCGGCCAGGATCGCCGGCACGACGGAAAGCACGACGGAACAGCATGGCCGGAAGCGCATGGGGCTCCTGGGTTGCGCACTGTTGCCGGGGACCGCTGCCACTCATTATAGGGCGTAGGACTCACCCGTAAAGCCCTCAACGGACCCCGGGGAGTGGGCGTACTGTAACCATGAGAAACTCTGCCCTGTTCCTGCTTGCCGGTCTGCTCCCCGTCCTTCCTCCGTCACTCCACGCCCAATCCGACTCGGTGCATTCCGATAGTGCTTTTCGGGAGCTGCAGTCGAGGGGTGCGCTGCACATGGGAGTAGACCAGTACACCTCCGCCCACCAGTTCGAAACCTCGCCCGACGGCGGACGTATCGAGCTGCAGCGTGACGTGGCCGATTCAACCGACATAGCCCAGATCCGCCGCCATCTCCAGGAGATCAGGCTGGCATTCGAGCGGGGCGATTTCCGGATTCCCGGGATGGTGCATGACCAGGTCGTTCCCGGGACCGCGGTCATGACGGAGCGGCACGCGCGGATTCGCTACCAGTTCCGCGAGCTCCCCCGGGGCGGGGAAGTGCGAATCACATCCAGCGACCCCAAAGCAATTGAGGCCATCCACGATTTCCTTGCGTTCCAGCGGCGGGAGCACCGGACTGACCACGCCGAGCACCGCATGTGATTCAGTGTATTTGCATGATTCTCAATCTGGATCGACCGTCCCGAATGAACTCGTCCGCCCGGATCACCTCGGGTCTCGCCCTGTTCCTGAGGAAGGCAATCAATAATTCTCTTCGCGTCCTGACGCCTTAGCGTTGTGCGGTTGCTGTTGCTGTTGCTGTTGCTGGCCTCAGCGTCACCCTCAGCGGTAATCTGCGGCTTCAGTGGGGCGCAGTTCTCCGCGCCCTGCGGTTTGAAACTATCGGCCCCGGGAATGCGTTACGTTATGCAACACCGCAGATTCTCACCGGGAGTAACTGGATGAAAGCCTACTGGATCAAAATCGCCTTCGGAGCCTGCGCGATCTTCGCGGTCGGCATGGTGATCATGGGAATGGGGCGCCGCGGCGTCTCCAGGGTGCGCGAAGCCATTGTAAATCAATCGATTAGCCTCGGTGCCCAGGGCGCACCCTTCCGGGTAGACGGCCGTCAGTTCGGTCTGCTGAGCCTGGTGAATCTCCAGCCGATCGCCAAGGGCGGGTTGCCCCACGTCAACCTGACAGTTCGGCTGGATCCGGATCTCGAGTCCAGCGAATTGAGCCGATTGAAGACCTGCGACCTGGTTGCCTCAACGGACGAAGGCCGGATCTCTGATTCCGAAGGGCTCCGCTGCGTCGCTGCCTCCGAGGCCGCGAACAGCGACCTGGTGGAAGTCGGCACCGTGCGGCTGGACCCCAGCGGTGAGACTCTGCGTCTCTTTGTGCCGCAATCAACCCTGGATCACAGCAACTGGTTTCACCGGTTCCAGAACCACAGCGCTCCGGCTGCCGCCGCGGCCCCGGCGGCCCCCGTGGCGTCCCGCGCGAACGTTCAGCTCCAGGCCGACAGCGCCGGCGCGTTTCTGATGATCCGCGACGAGCACGGCAAGCCGGTCTTCCAGCTGAATGCCGATTCCAATGGCGCCTTCATCCAGGTGCGGGACTCCAACGGGCAGGAGGTCCTGCGGTTCCAGGCGGACGCCAAGGGTGTGAAGGGAAATATCCACTCCAACTGATTCGCCGAATCGAGCAGGGGCATGAGGCACAGGCTCACCAGCCTGCGCTTCTTTGTTTTCCATTCCCTGACCCGCGCCTGACAATCCTCCTCCGGCCGCCTCGCTCCTGGTCTGGTCCCCGCATCCCTTTGAGTGGTGTGGGCTTCCGGCACCGGCAAACGTCTGTCTAGGTGGAGGAACCAACGACCTCGCGGGCGGCCGCGCCCCGTGACCGGTCAGCGTGTTGACACTTCATCTCCCACTGGGAGCCAGCTTCACCCATGCAGCCCGCCATGACGTCGGGATCTCTGCGCTCGTCGCTGCCGGCCCGGGTGCGACCTCTCGAAGATCCGCACAGCCCGGTGACCGGGCCTGGTCCTCTCCTGTCTGATGGCGTCGCCGGTGCCGGCGCTGCCCGCCGCATTCTTATCATCGATCACGAGACCGGGATGGCTCAGCAGCTGCGCCAGAACCTGGAGCTGGATGGCCACGAAGTCATGGTGGAGCGTGACGTGGGCTCGGGCGTTGCCCAGGCCCGGACGTTTCTTCCTCACCTGGTGATCATCGACCTGGCCGTCATCGAAGAGGCCCAGTACCTCCTGCTCGAGCAGCTGCGCAAGGACCATGAGTCGCTGCCGGTGCTGGTGCTGGCCCAGCGGCCGGAAGAAGCCACCCGGCTCTCCGGCTTCCGGCTCGGCGTGGACGATTTCCTGGTATTTCCCGTCGGAGTGACCGAGCTGCACCGGAGAATCGATACCCTCCTCGGCCACCCGTCCGCGCCTCCCCGCTCGGCGCCGTCGCCGGTGCGCTTCGGCGAGGTGGAAGTGCACCCTGCATCGCGAACGGTGCTGCGCGCCGGCGCGCCGGTTTCCCTCCGGCTCAAGGAGTTCGAGCTGCTGATGGCGCTGATCGGCCGCGGTGGCGGCATTGCGACCCGGGTGGACCTGCTCCGCGAAGTGTGGGGTTACCGTACCTGGGTGGCGACCAGGACCGTTGATACCCACGTGGCCGAGCTGCGCCGCAAGCTGGAGCAGGACCCCGCCAATCCGCGATACATCCTGACGGTCCGAAAAGTCGGCTACCGATTCGAGCGGTAACCGCAACCACAAGTCACAAAGTCACAAAGTCACAAAGGCTCGCATGTTTCAATAGCGAATCGTTTCTTCTATTGGCTGTTTCCTTGTGACTCTGTGCCTTTGTGGTAGCTGTTCACTATGGATCATGACAAGTTTGACGTCCTTCGCACCATTCCCGCACGCTCCACAGACACGTTTCGTTCGTCCTTCCGGTATGAGTCCGGGCCACCGCGGTCCGCCGGTCTCAAGCATGTCCGCTGCTTACTCCACTCTGCCGGAGGTACTGTATGCACCAAGCAGTCGTCAGGAATTTCTTGCGATCGTTCCGCCGCGCGGCATTTCCCCTGCTGGCTCTCCTGCTCATGGCGGGGACGCTGGCGGCCCAGGCGACCGGCAAGGTCGAGGGCAAGATCCGGGATCAGGCCGGCGCGCCGATCGTCAACGCCCAGGTGATGATCACGGGGACGGCGTTCGGAACGCTCACCAACAACCAGGGGTATTACTTCTTCAACAACGTTCCCGCCGGCACGGTATCGATACGAGCCGCGTTCGTCGGCTACAAGCCGGCGGAAGCCCAGGGCGCGCGGGTTCTCGCCGGTCAAACGGTGACCCAGGACCTCCAGCTGGAGCAGACCGCATTCGTGGTGGACGAAATCACCATCGTTGCGGCGACCTCACCGCTGGTCCCGCGTGACGAAGTCACCACCAAGCAGCG
>JBDTTZ010000542.1:0-2130 GCA_040008015.1 Gemmatimonadota bacterium | reverse complement strand
CGCCATGTCGCTCACCGCGCGGGCCAGCCCGCCCGTAGTCTCCAGCCCGACCTTGACCACCTTCCCCTGCTCCGCCATTCCATTGCGAATCGACTGTGACGCGGCCGCCACCGAGAGCGTGGTCTGGCGCAGCATCTCGGCGTGGCGCCCGAAGTTCTCCACCTGGCGGCCGATCCGCTCCACGGTTTCCACCAGGGGCTGCCGCAGGTCGGCGATGTGAATGGCGGTCGCCAGCTGGTTGGCGAACGCTTCGACCGCTTCCATGTCCCGGGCCCGGTACGCGTGCCGCTTGTGGTGCTCCAGCTCCAGGGTGCCGATGGTCTCATCACCCAGCTTGAGCGGCGCGATGAGGATGCTGCGGGCGAAGGGGTCGGGCGTGGTGATCCGCGAATCCTTCTGGGCGTCGTTGATGACCACGGCTTCGGCGGTGATCAACACCTGGGTCCGGAGCTCGGCCGCATCATAGAGCGGCTCCCGCCGGTGTTCCCGACCGATGGCGCCGCGATAGATCAGCGATGCTCCGGCGCCGGCGGTCCGGTAGACCCGCATGTCGCCCCAATCCAGCAGCCGGTGCGCCAGCCGCTCCATTTCGCCGAGCGAATCCTGGAGGCTCAGGTTCCCCGCAATCACCCGCTCCCGGACGTGCACCTTGTTCAGCTCTTCGGCCCCGATGGCGTCTTCCAGGATCTTCTTGGTCAGGAGCCCGATCACCGCGACCACGACCAGGACGGTGATCCAGCCGACCGGCGCCAGCGACCGCATCGCCCCCGCCAGCACCAGGACCGCGCTCACCGTGAGCAGGTAGGTGAGCAGCTCGTAGCGGAGGATCACCAGCCGCTCGTCGCTCTCCAGCTTGTTGCGAAAGAGGAGGGTGAAGTAGAACATCGAGCGGCTGAGGAAGAAGTACATCGTCACCAGGGTGACGGCCGCCGGCAGATAGTCCAGCGAGAGACCGGTCGGCTTCGTCATCGTGAGCACGCCGGCATACAGGCCGAACGCGGCCGCGAAGGCCGTCACTTCGCGAGTGGCGTTCACCGCCGATGCGACCGGGCTCTTGCGAACCCAGACCAGGTCGGCCCCGAACACGCCGAGGCCGAGCGCGAGGCACACCGTGCCCGGGCCCGCGGTGATGGCGCCGAGGAGCGTGGGGACCCCGATCTGGGTGAGGTACGCGTACTTGGTGAGAGAGATCTGGGAGCCCCGGAGCACGACCACCATGCCGAGGAGCAGCAGCGTCAGCAGCGGTTGGTCCAGCCAACGGGTGTCGAGGACGAGGGCCGAAACGAAGACGACGAGCCCCGAGATCACGATCAGCCTGGCATACCAGGCCAGCACCTTCTGCACGGTCATACGCCGGAACTCGGCTCAGACAAAATAGTCGCTGACCGTAATGCCATAGCGGTCGGGGTTGGTCACCTTCACGATGGACCGGAGGAACCCGCCGGCGGCGGCGCGCTCGGCCAGGTTGTAGCCGCGCGAGGGGGGAGCGATCACCGCGCCGTCAGGGTCGATCACGATCTTCACCAGCGGGCGGTTCAGGTACTGGGTATCGGGATTGGCCCCGATCACCACCGCCACCTCGAAGGTATCGAGGATGACGCAGGTGCCGATCGGGTACACGCCGATCAGGTTGATCAGCGCCTTGACCACCACCGTGTCGTAGCCCCGCCGGGGATTCTCCCACATCTCCCGGAGCACTTCATCGGGCTGGATCGGGACCGATTGGTAGGAGCGCCGGGTGGTGGCCGCATCGAAACCGTCGGCCACCGCGACGATCCGGGAGAACAGCCCGAGGTGCCGGTCGCGGATGCAGCGGGGATAGCCGGTCAGGTCGGTCTTCATGTGGTGCTCGTGCGCCACCACGATCGAGCGGAACGGGGTATCACCGTACCCCCGCATCTCGAACAGGGTGAGCGCGCCAAGCCAGGGATGAGCCTGGATGGTGAACCATTCCTGCTCGTCCAGGCCGCTGGTCTTGTTCAGGATCTCGACCGGGATCCGGGCCTTGCCGATGTCGTGCATCAGCGCCGCGAGGCCAAGGTCGTACAGCTGGAGCCGGGTAAAGCCCATCCGGCGGCCCAGGGCGACCGAGAAGATGCAGACGTTCACCGAGTGGGTGAAGGTGTACTC
>JBDTTZ010000541.1:0-19263 GCA_040008015.1 Gemmatimonadota bacterium | reverse complement strand
AACCTCCAGTTCGGGTTCCCCTTCTTCGGCTCCCGTTACACCCGTATTTTCGCGTCGTACGGCTTCCAGCGGATCAAGTTTACCGGCGGCTCCGCCGACCTGCGCCAGCGGTTCAACTGCAACAACTGCAGCCGCTCGACCGTAGGCGCTACACTGCTGCGGGATACCAGGATCGGCCTTCCCTTCGCCACCGCGGGGAGCATGACCTCGATCCAGACCGAGGTCAACGGCGGCATCCTGGGCGGTACCGGCCGCTATCAGAAGCTCGAGATGGAAGGTCGCTGGTATGCTCCGCTCGGCTCGATCGGCGGGAACCCGCAGCTGGGCAGCGGGGTGCAGCTGGTCCTGGGACTGACGGCGAAATCCGGGTTCGTCTTCGGCGACGCGGGGCCGTTCTTCACCGAGCTCTACTCGATGGGCGGGACCCAGTTCGGGATTCCGCTGCGCGGCTACGACGAGTTCTCCATCACGCCGAACGGGTTCGACCCCCGGGCTTCCGGCGGCAGCGCGCAACCCGACGCGTTCGGCAAGGCGTACTCCGCTTTCACCGTGGAGTTCGGCGCCCGGATCAGTCAGTCGATATACGTGAGCAGCTTTCTCGACGCCGGCAACATCTATCGTAGCGCCAGGCAATATGATCCCAGCAGGCTGTTCCGGGGCGCCGGGTTTGGCGCCGCCCTGATCACTCCGCTGGGGCCCATCGGGCTTGACCTCGGCTACGGGTTCAACCGGGTCGACCTCAACGGGAAGCCGGCTCCCGGCTGGAAGCTGCATTTCAAACTCGGCAACTTTTTCTAGCACCTAATTGACGGAGCCATGAATGAAGAGAATCGTGTCGGTCGCCTTGCTGGCTGTGCTCGCGGTAGTGGGAGGAGGACAGCGGGCCCAGGCGCAGCAAAACGGATCCAAGATCGCTTTCGTGAACACCCAGCTGATCCTCAAGGACACGCCGGGATTCGCCCAGGCTGAGTCACTATTCACCAGGGAAGTCGACGGTTACCGGGCCGAGGCGGCCCGGCTCCAGACCACGCTCGATTCGGCGGCCTCGGCCTTCACCCGCGACCAGGTCCTGCTGAGCCCGTCCGCCCGCGAGGCGAAGCGGAAAGAGCTGGAAACCAGCCAGCAGGCGATGGAAACCCGGATGACGGAACTCCGGGACCTGGCCAACCGGCGCCAGGACGAGCTGCTGAATCCGATCACGGCCCGGATCCAGACCGTAATCGACGGTCTCCGGGCCGAGGGGAACTATGCGATGATTTTCGACATTGCGACCCTGGGCAGCGGAGTGATCTCCGCGGACCGAAGTCTGGACCTTACCCAAACCGTGATTCAGCGGCTGCAAGCTTCACGGTAGCCGGGTGCCCGAAACCATTCTCACCGCGCAGGCGGTCGCCGACCTGGTCGGCGGCCGCCTGATTGGTAATGGCGCCGCCGTTCTCCACCGGATCGGTCCGCTCGATCGCGCCGATGGCGGCACCCTTTCCTTTCTTGTTTCGACTCACTACCTGGCCTATTTTCGAGCCTCAACGGCCGGCGCCGTGCTGATTTCGCCGGAATTTGAAGCGGAGCGCCAAGGGCCGCCGACCCGGATCGTCGTCAAGGATCCCTACCGGGCACTGCTGAGCCTGTTGCCGAAGTTCATTCCCCCAGCGTCCAGCGCGAGGGGGATTCATCCGACCGCGCTGCTGGGCGAGGGTGTCGAGCTGGGTGCCGACGTGTACCTGGGGCCTTACGTGGTGCTGGGCCGCGGGGTCAGCATCGGCGCGCGGAGCCGGGTGGAGGCCCACGCTGTGATTGGTGACGGCGTTTCCATGGGCGAGGACTGCCGGCTGGGCGCCGGGGTGGTGTGCCACGAAGGGAGCCGGCTGGGAAACCGGGTAGTGCTGAAGGCCAACGCCGTGATTGGCGGGCAGGGATTCGGATACCTGCCGTCCGACGCCGGTCACCAGCGGATTCCTCATGTCGGCGCCTGCATCCTGGATGACGAAGTCGAGATCGGTTCCAACAGCACGGTGGACCGGGGCAGCATTGACGACACGGTGATCGGCCGCGGCACCAAGATCGACAACCTGGTCCACATCGCTCACAACTGCCGCATCGGGCAGCATTGCCTGCTCATGGCCACGGTCGGGGTCGCGGGCAGCTCCCGGCTGGGCGATCGGGTCATCGCGACCGGCGGCGTGGGCATCGCCGACCACGTCGAAATCGGCGCTGGCGCGATCCTGAGCGCCCGGTCGGTCGTGATCCGTGACGTTCCCGCGGGCGCGACCTACGGCGGCTACCCGGCCCGGCCCCATCGTGAGTTTCTCCGGGCCCAGGCCGCCCTCTACCGGCTGGCGCCGATCGCCGCGCAACTCGAATCGCTCGTAACCGAGCCTCAGCAACGTGCCAAGACGAACGATTGAGCGGGACGTCACCATCCAGGGGATCGGCCTCCATACCGGGGCCACCACGAAGGCGGTCTGCCGCCCGGCGGCCTCGGGGCAGGGCGTGGTGTTCCGCCGGGTGGATCTCGCCGGCAGCCCCACGATTCCCGCCCTGCTCACCGAGGTCGCGGCCACCGAACGGCGCACCGCTCTGGGACAGGGAGAGCAGACCATCCACACGGTAGAGCACCTGCTGGCGGCGGTGGGCGCGCTGGAGATCGACGATCTCACCGTGGAAATAGACGGTCCCGAGCCTCCCATCGCCGACGGGTCGTTCGCACCGTATATCGAGAAGCTGAACTCCGCCGGGCTGGTCGACCAGCCCGGTGAAGCAACGGTGTACCGCGTCGCCGCGCCGTTCCAGGTCACCGATGGCGAATCCACCTACGTCATCGCGCCCCACAAGGGACTGCGCCTTACCACGATCATCGAATGGGCCCATCCGCTGATCGGCCGCCAGGTCGGCGTGTTCGATGTAACGCCGGACGGATTTGGAACCGAGCTGGCAAACGCCCGCACCTTCGGCTTTGCCAGCGAAGTGGAGGGGTTGCGGGCCAAGGGTCTCATCCGGGGCGCCTCCACCGCCAACGCGGTCGTGCTGTCCCCCGACGGCGTCCTGGATACCACCCTTCGCTGGCCCGACGAATTCGTGCGTCACAAGGCCGGAGACATCGTCGGGGACCTGGCGCTGCTCGGCGGACGGGTCCACGCGCACATCATCGCCAATCGCCCCTGTCACCAGGGCAACATCGCGCTCGCCCGGGCGATCTCCCGGACCAGCGCGAAGAATGGAGCCGCCGTGTTCGACATTGGCCGCATCCAGGACGTTCTTCCGCACCGGTATCCCTTCCTGCTGGTCGACCGGATCATCGAGATCGAGGGGAAGCACCGCATCGTGGGCATCAAGAACGTCACCATCAACGAGCCGTTCTTCCAGGGTCATTTTCCCGGCCACCCCATCATGCCCGGCGTCCTCATCATCGAAGCGATGGCCCAGGTCGGCGGGATGCTGGTCCTGGGGACCGAGGACATTTCCAACAAGGTGGTCTATTTCATGTCGCTGGACAACGTGAAATTCCGCCGCCCGGTGGTGCCCGGAGACCAGCTGCGCTGCGAAGTGGAAATGCTGCAGTTCAAGAGCAAGACCTGCCGGATGAAAGGCGTGGCGTACGTGGACGGGCAGGTGGTGGCCGAGGCCGAGATGATGGCGCGGGTGGTCGACCGGTGACGGTTCGCGTTCACCCCACCGCCGTGGTCGATCCTGGCGCCCAACTGGGCCAGGATGTCGAGGTCGGTCCGTTTGCGATCATCGGCCCCCATGTGGTCGTTGGGGACCGCTGCCGGATTCATCCCCGCGCTACGCTGGAGCGGAACGTGACGCTGGCCGCGGATGTAACCGTGGGCGACGGGTCGATCATCGGCGGCAAGCCGCAGGATCTCAAGTTCGCCGGGGAAGAGACCTGGGTCGAGATCGGGAGCGGCACCACCATCCGCGAGTTCGTCACCATCAACCGGGGGACCAATGCCACCGGCAAGACCACCGTGGGCCAGAAGAGCTTCCTCATGTCCTACGTTCATCTCGGCCACGACTGCCACGTCGGCAACGGGGTGATCATCGCCAACGGGTCCAACCTGGCCGGGCACGTCACGGTGCAGGACCGGGTCACGGTGAGCGGGCTTACCGGCGTCCATCAATTCGTCACCATCGGCACCCTCGCCTTCGTCGGCGGAATGACCCGGGTGAGCCAGGATATTCCACCCTACGTCAAAGCGGTGGGCAATCCGATGGAGCTGTACGGCCTCAACACCATCGGGCTCCAGCGAGCCGGGTTTTCTCCCGAGTGCATCGCCGCCCTGAAACGCGCCTACCGGTACTTCTTCAACTCCGACTTCAACCTCACGCAGGCCGCGGAAAAGACCCGGGCCGATCTGCCGGGAGTTCCCGAGGTCGAGAAATTCATCGCCTTCATCGAGACCTCGGAGCGCGGAGTTCCCGGGTGAGCGCGCGGCTTCCCGTCGGGGTCATCGGGGTTGGTGCGCTCGGCTCTCACCACGCCCGCCATCTCGCCGGTCTGCCTGATGTCGAGTTGGTCGGAGTGTACGACCTGGTGCCGGCCCGCGCAGCCGACGTCGCCGCCAAGGTCGACACCCAGCCGTTCCGGGACCTGGACCGGCTGCTGGCCCGGGTGAAGGCCGTTACAATCGCGGTTCCCACTCCGGCTCATGCGGACGTCGGAGTGCGCGCGCTGGAGGCCGGAGTCGCGGTGCTGATGGAGAAACCGCTGGCATCCAGCCTGGACGACGCCGACCGCCTGGTGGAAGCCGCCGACCGGCACCACGTGAATCTCCAGGTGGGCCACGTCGAGCGGTTCAACCGGGCCATTCGGGCCGCGATGCCATACCTGGCGGAGCCGAGGTACATGGAGAGTATGCGGCTGGCGCCGTTCCAGGCCCGGGGGACTGATGTGGCGGTAATCCTGGATCTCATGATCCACGATCTCGACCTGGTGCTCCACCTGGTGGGTGGGATCCCGGCCGTCGACGTGCGGGCGTCCGGCGTCGCGGTGCTGTCACCCCATCCCGACATGGCCAACGCCCGCGTGGAGTTCGGCAACGGTGCCGTCGCCAACGTGACCGCCTCCCGGATGGCGCGCGACCGGATCCGAAAGCTCCGGATCTTCGAACCGGCCGGGTACTTCTCGCTCGATCTTGCGACCGGCACGGGTGAGTTCATGCGGCTGCGCCCCGACTGGCGGCCCAGCCCGGGCGTCAAGCTGGAAGACATCGTCGAGCGCATCCTGCTCGACGCGCCGGAGGCGGATGCGCTGCGTCTCGAGCTGGAGAGTTTTGTCGCCGGGGTCCGGGGCGAGCGGCGCACCGGTGTGAGCGGAGAAGAGGGCCGCTCGGCGCTCGCCCTCGCGCTCCAGGTCGCGGAGGCGGTGAACCGGTCACCCCTGACGATCGCCCCGCCGCCATGAAGGCTGGCCCCGTCCGCATCTTCGTTTCCGCGGGGGAGCCGTCGGGTGATCTGCATGGGGCTGGGGTGGTTCAGGCGCTGCGCGATCGCTTTCCCGGCGCCGAGATCGACGCGTTCGGTGGCTCCGCCATGGCCGCGGCCGGGGCCCGGGTGTTGTACCCGATGGAAGAGTACAGCGCGATGGGCTTCATCGAGGTCATCGAGTCCATCCCCAAGCACCTGCGGTTGCTGCGGACCCTGCGGCAGCGCTTTGAGCGGGAGCGCTACGACCTCGTCATCCTGATCGACTATCCGGGATTTCACCTGCGTCTCGCGGGAAGGGCCCATCGATCGGGCGCCAAGGTCCTCTATTATATCGCGCCCCAGCTCTGGGCCTGGCGGCCCGGCCGGGTGAAGCACCTTCGCGGAGTCGTGGACCGGGTGGCGGCGATTCTCCCTTTCGAAGAGCGGGCCTTCGGAGCCCTCGGACTCACCACGGAGTATGTCGGCCACCCCCTCGTTGATCACCCGCCCGGGCCGGGGCACCGGGAAACCGCGCGGAAACGGCTGGGACTACCGGCGGACGCGCGGGTCCTCGCTATCTTTCCGGGGAGCCGGACCGTCGAAACCGCGAGCCATTGGCAGCGATTTCGGGATGCGGCGCTGCAGCTGCTCGGCGAAGGTCGTTGCGACCGGGTTCTGCTGGCCGCGACCCAGTCGGGCGACTATCCCGATCCGGGGCCAATCGAGATTCATCGGGGCGACTCCATGACCGTGCTGTCGGTCGCCGATGCTGTATTGGCGAAGTCGGGGACAACCACGCTCCAGGCGGCGCTGGCCGGGACCCCGATGGTGGTGGCATACCGGACGCACCCCTGGACCTATCGCATCGCCCGGCACCTGATGACGGTCCCGTGGATAAGCCTGGTGAACCTGATCGCCGAGCGCGAGGTCGTACCGGAGCTCACCCAGCACGGTGTCACGGTGTCCAACCTGGCTGACGCCATCCGCCCCTTGCTGGACCCGACGGATCCCCGGACCCGGGCGCAGCTGGAGGGGCTCGCGCTGGTGCGCCAGCGCCTGGGAGCGCCGGGTGCATCCGGCCGGGTAGCGGAGATCGCGGCCGAACTCATCGGGCGATGAAGCGCCGCCTCGCGCGGTGGCTGGGACGAGTGCTGGGGCCGCCACTTGCTTCGCTCCTCGCGCGATCCTGGCGGATCGATGTCATCGATGAGAAGTGGTGGACCGAACAGGTGCAGGCCGGAGAGGGATTCGTGTTTGTCCTGTGGCACGAAGCACTGTTGCCTCTCCTCTGGCGCCACCGCCAACAGGGCGTGGCGATCGTGGTCAGCGAGGCTCGCGATGGCCAGTACCTGGCGGACTACGCCACGCGAATCGGGTACCGTCTCATTCGGGGATCCAGCACCAGGGGAGGCGCCCGGGCACTGCTCGCCTCCGTTCGAGAGCTGCAGGGGGGAACCGTCGTGGCGTTCACCCCGGATGGGCCGCGGGGGCCGCGCAGGGAAATGAAGCCCGGAGTCGTGGCCGCGGCGCAACGGGCGGGCGTTCGCATCCTCCCCATCCATGCGGAGGCCGATCGAGCCTGGCGATTTCGCTCCTGGGACCAGTTCATGTTGCCGAAGCCGTTCGCCCGGGTTCGGATCGCTTACGGTGAGCCGTTCACCATCGAGGCCGGCGACGCGGCCCTGGCCGCTGGCGTCGAAGCGACGGCGCAGGCCCTCTCTCAAGTGGCGCGAAAGGCAGCATGGCCGGACGCCGCGGCGATACCCATCGCGTAATTCGGTGGCTGTGGACCAGCCGGCGGGTCGACGCCCGGCTGGCCCGCCTGGCGCTGTTGCCCGCGTCCATGTTGTGGCAGGTGACCATGGGCCTCCGGCGCCAGGCGTACCAGAGAGGCTGGTTCGAGACCCACGATCTGCCACTGCCCTCGGTGGCGGTGGGGAACCTGACGGTGGGAGGCTCGGGCAAGACCCCCATCGCCATCTGGATCGCGCGCTACTATGCCAGCCTCGGGATTCGGCCGGGGATACTGCTGCGGGGACACGGCGGTGACGAATCCCTGGTGCACGCCCAGTCGGTGCCGGAGGCGATCGTGGTTCCCGATCCCGATCGGGTGGCCGGTGCGGAGCGGGCCCTGGCGAGAGGCGCCCAGGTCCTGATCCTGGACGATGCCTTTCAGCGGCTGGACGTTCACCGGGACTACAACATCGTCCTGGTGTCGGCGGAGACGACCCGGGCGGTCCGCTGGGCGTTGCCGGCGGGCCCCTGGCGGGAAAACCTGAGCGCGCTCAAGCGGGCGGATGCGGTCATCATTACTCGCAAGCGGGCCAGCGCCGAGGCAGCGTTCCAGCTGGCCCGGCAGCTGGTGGAGCGGGTAGACGGGCCGGTCGCCATCGCGCACCTTGGACTGGCCCGCCTGGAAGGGCTGGTGAGCGGGCAGTTGGTTCCCGCCACCGAGCTGCGGGGGCGCCGGGTGGTCGCGGCCTCGGGCATCGCCGACCCCGAGGCGTTCGTGGCTCAGACCAAGGCCACCGGGGCCGCGGTACAGGTCGCCACCTGGAAGGACCATCACGAGTACCGCGACGAGGATGTCGCCTGGCTGGCCCACGCCGCGCGCCGCGCGGACCACGTGGTGATTACCGAGAAGGATGCCGTGAAGCTGCGCGACCGGTGGCCGCGGAACGCGCCGGAACCGCTGGTCGCGATACTCGACATCACCTGGGAAGAGGGCAGGGAAGAGATCGCCGCAGGACTCGACGCCGTAGTGACCCCAGTTGCCGGCCTCACACTCTGACCGTTGGAGCGCACTACCTCTATGACCGCGTCACGACCCAACCAATCGCTCATCCGTCCCGATCGGGACACCCGCTTCAACAGCGAAGAGAATCCGTTTGAAGCGATGATGTCGCGGTTCGACTATGCCGCCGAGCGGCTGAAGCTGGACCCGGGGCTGTACAAGGTGCTGCGCAGTCCGGAAAAGCAGATCATCATCTCGGTCCCGGTGTTCCGGGACAACGGCGAGGTCGAGGTCTACACCGGCTACCGGGTGTTGTATAACACCTCGCGCGGACCGGCCAAGGGTGGCATCCGCTTCGACCTGAACGTCACCCTGGACGAGGTGAAGGCGCTGGCCGCGTGGATGACCTGGAAGTGCGCGGTGGTCAACATCCCGTTCGGCGGTGCCAAAGGCGGCGTCATCTGCGACCCTTCCGCCATGTCGGAGCGGGAGTTGGAACGCCTGACCCGGCGCTACACCTCGGGAATCATCGAGACCCTGGGACCTGATTCCGACGTCCCGGCGCCCGACGTGAATACCAACGAGCGGGTCATGGCATGGATCATGGACACCTACTCCATGCATCACCGCCACACGGTAACGGCGGTGGTCACCGGCAAGCCGGTGGAGATGGGCGGCTCGCTGGGGCGCCGCGAGGCGACCGGCCGCGGCTGCCAGATCGTCACCACCGAGGCGCTCAAGAAGCTGGGCATGCCGGTCCGGGGCACCCGGGTGGCGATCCAGGGATTCGGCAACGTGGGTTCGATCGCCGCGTTGTTGATGGAGCGGGCCGGCCTCACCGTCGTTGCGGTCAGCGACAAGACCGGCGGCATCCACAACCCCAAGGGGCTCAATATCGAGGAAGTGATCAAGCACACCCGCGATCATAAGTTCCTCGAGGGCTACAAGGGCGCCACCAAGATCACCAACGAGCAGCTGCTCACCATCGACTGCGATGTCCTGGTTCCGGCCGCGCTGGAGAACGTCATTACCAGCGAAAACGCCGGAGACATCAAGGCCAAGATCATCTGCGAAGGCGCCAACGGCCCGACCACGGCCGCCGCCGACCCGATCCTGGAGAAGAAGGGCATCTTCGTCATCCCGGATATCCTGGCCAATGCCGGCGGGGTGACGGTAAGCTATTTCGAGTGGGTGCAGGACCGGGGTGGGTATTTCTGGGACGAGGACACCGTCAACAACCGGCTGGAGCGGATAATGGTTCGCTCCTTCGCCGAGGTCGCGGCGGTCGCCGACAAGCACAGCGTCAACATGCGCATCGCATCGTACATGTTGTCGATCGACCGGGTCGCCGCGGTACACCGGCTCCGCGGGATGTACGCTTGATAACCAGGCAGCGTGCAGGGTACAGGGTGCAGGGTGCAGGGTCCCTGTGCCCTGTATTGTTTTGAAGTCGGATGGAAGTCTCGATTGTCGCGGTTGGAAAGCTCCGCTCTTACTATCGTGAAGCGTGCGACGGATACGCCGGACGGCTGCGGAGGTATGCGACCGTTGATGAGCGGGAGATTCGGGAAGGGCGGGACGGCACATCGGCGGAGATCGAGCGGGACGAGGCCCGACGGCTGAGCGAGAAGCTCCCGGAACGCGCTATCCTGGTTGCCCTGACCCGGGAGGGTACGGGGTGGGGCAGCAGGGATCTCGCAGCTCAACTCGGCCGCTGGATGGTGGCGAGCAGACCGCTGGTCTTCGCGGTCGGCGGCTCGACTGGACTCGGACCCGATATTCTGAATCGTTCCGACCACCGCTGGAGCCTGGGACCCTTGACGCTTCCACATGAGCTGGCTCGGGTTGTGGTCTATGAACAATTGTACCGGGCATTCACCATTCTTCGCGGCGAGCCGTACCATAAGGGAAAAGCGTAAGAGGTAAGCGGTGAGAGATGAGAGGAAATGAGACGGCTTGGGCACTCTCGAACCTGGGTATTCCAAACGGATGTCGATGACCTGTCCCGCTCACCGCTCACTTCTCACCGCTCACGCTTTATGACTGAGTGGTTCGAGGACTGGTTCGGGGAAGAGTATCTCCAGCTCTATCCGCATCGGAACGACTCGGACGCGGAGGCCGTCGTCGATCTCATCCGGCGCACGGTCCCCTGGCAGGCCGGCTGGAGAGTCCTCGATGTCGGGTGCGGCGCCGGACGTCACGCCAGGGCACTGGAGCAGGCCGGTGCCCGCGTCATCGGCCTCGACCTCTCCATGAGCCTGCTGCGCCGGGCCCGGGCGGCCACCCGCGCGCCGCTGGTGCGCGCCGACATGCGGGAGCTTCCCATCCGGCCCCTCAGCATGGATCTCACGGTGAATCTCTTCACCAGCTTCGGCTACTTCTCCACCGACCAGCAGCACGACGAAGCCCTGGGCGGCATGCTGCGAACCGTTGGTTCCGGCGGGTGGTTTGTCATGGACTTCCTCAATGCCAGCGCCGTTTCCGCCGGGTTGGTTCCCCAGGAGACCGTCACGCTGGGGACCGGGCCCGCCCGGGTCACCCGCAGGCTTTCGTCGGAGGGTGAGTACGTCGTGAAGGTCATTGAGACTCAGGAGGGACGGAAATTCATGGAGCGGGTCAGGCTGCTCAAGCCCGATGTCCTGGCGGCGATGATCGAGCGCGCCGGCGGCCAGGTCACCGGCATTTTCGGTTCCTATGACGGCAGCCCGCTCACACCGTCGTCGCCCCGATGTATTCTCTTCGCCCACAAGACCTGATCGTGCGCATCGTTCCCACCGAGATTGCCTGGCCCATCGAATGGCCCCCCGCACGGTCGCCCGAGCCGGTCCAGCAACTCCGGGACGCCTTCCTCAGCCCGCCCGGCAGCAAGCCTCTCCTCGCCAAACTGAACGACCCGCAGGCTTTCATGGTCACCACCGGCCAGCAACCCGGTTTCTTCACCGGACCGCTGTATACCATCTACAAGGCGCTCTCAGCGGTTGCCCTGGCGCGAAAGCTGGAAGAGCGTTGGCAGCGGCCGGTGCAGGCGGTCTTCTGGCTGGCGGGGGATGATCACGACTTCGCGGAAGCCAATCACGCGGCGTGGCCCGCCGCGGATGGATCGGTGGCGAAGGTCGTTCTCCGCCAGCGAGGCCCGGAAGCCCCGCTCACCCCGATGTACCGGGAGCCGCTGGGACCCGAGGTACTCGCCGCGATCGAGCGACTGGACCAGGAGCTCCCGCCCGGCGAGTTTAAGCCCGAAGTGCTGGCCTGGCTCCGGCGGCATTATCGCCCCGAGGCGACCATCGCCGGATCCTTCGCCGGCGCGCTGGCCGAGCTGCTCGCCCCTCATGGACTGCTCTGCTTCGACAGCACTCAGCGGGACGCGAAGCGCGCCGCGGCGCGCCACGTCATCCGCGCGCTGGGACTGGCGAAGGATCTCGACCGGGACCTGGTACAGCGGGCCCGGGAGTTGGAAGCCATCGGCCGCGACCCGGGAGTGCCGGTGGGAGACGGAGCGACGCTGGTCATGCTGGAGAGCAGCCAGGGGCGCGACCGGCTGGTGCCGAGCGGGGAGGGCTTCGCCACTCGCAGGAGCGGTGAACGCTTTTCCCTGGCCGACCTGCAGGCGATTGCCGCGAGCGAGCCGGAACGGCTCTCGGGCAACGTGCTGCTTCGGCCCGTCATTGAGAGCGCCATTCTGCCGACCGTGGCGTATGTGGCCGGCCCCGGCGAGCTCCGCTACCTCGAGCTCACCACGCCGATCTACGACCGGATGCGGGTCCACCGCCAGCTTCCGGTTCCCCGCTGGTCGGGCATCCTGGTTGAGCCGCGCGTCGATCGCACGCTGGAGAAGTTCGGGGCCGACCTTTCCGAGCTGCTTCAAGGGGATGCGCTGGAAAAAAGGGTCATTCGTTCCCAGATGCCGGAAGACGTGCTCGCGGCCCTGGCCGAGCTTCGCCGGATCGTTCCCGCCATCTACGACCGCATCGAGGCGCGGGCCGTGGACATCGATCCCACGCTCAGGAAGCCGGTGGAGAGCGCCCGGCAGCATGCGCTGTCCGAGAGCCAGGACCTCGAAAAACGGCTCATCCAGCATGTGAAAAGAAGGCAGGAGACCGAGCTGGTCCAGATCGCCCGGGCTCGGGCCGCCGTACTTCCGGAGGGCAAGGCGCAGGAGCGGCTCTATGGAATTATCGGGTACCTGTCGCGCTATGGGCCCGGCATCCTCGACCTGGTCACCGAGAGCGTTGCCGCGTGGTATGCCACTACCCTTGAAGCCGCCCGGGCGACCGCGTAGACTCGATCATGTATCTCGTCGGCATCATCCTCATTATCGCCCTGTTGATTCCGATCATGGGGATCGTCATCGATTCACCGATCGGCCGGGCCCTGGGCCGGCGGCTGGAAGGGCCGCAGCCGGTGCCGCCGGAGCTCAATGAGCTGGCCAGGAAGGTGGAGCTGCTGGAGAGTGAAGTGGACGACCTGAACCGGCTGGTCCAGACCCTCCAGGAAGAGACCACCTTTCTCCAGAAGCTGATCGAAGACACCGAGCCGCGCCGCCGCATTCCGCCGCCGCACCAGCCCTGAGCCAACCCCCGCGTCAGCGTCCCGCCCTGATGGTAGCGGCGGGCATCTTTCTCTCCCGGATCTCCGGCCTCATCCGGCAGCGGGTATTCGCCCACTATTTCGCCGTGTCCGACGCAGCCGACGCGTTTTCCTCCGGCTTTCGCATCCCCAATCTCCTGCAGAACCTGTTCGGCGAAGGGGCGTTGTCGGCTTCCTTTATTCCGGTCTATGCCGGCCTCAGGGCGCGGGGAGAGGACGCGGAAGCGGAGCGCCTCGCCGGCGGGGTCGCGGCATTGCTCGGGCTGGTGGTGGCGGCGGCGGTTGCGTTGGGCGTCCTCGCGGCGCCCTGGCTGGTGGACATCATTGCTCCCGGTTTCTCGGGAGCGAAGCGCGAAATCACCGTTCGCCTGGTACGGATCCTCTTTCCCGGGGCCGGGCTCCTGGTGCTCTCCGCCTGGTGCCTGGGCATTCTCAACAGCCACCGGCGGTTTTTCCTTTCCTACGCGGCGCCAATCATCTGGAACGCGGCGATGGTGGGGTCGCTGGTGTGGTTTGGACCCCGGGCGACCGAGTGGAAGCTGGCCGAGTATGTCGCATGGGGCTCGGTGCTGGGCAGCCTGCTCCAGATCCTCGTCCAGTGGCCGGTGGTCCGCGGCCTGTTGCCCCGGCTCCGGCTCACCGTTGATACCCGGGGCGAGCACGTCCGGAGCGTGATTCGCAATTTCTTCCCCGCATTCGTCAGCCGCGGCGTCGTGCAGATCAGCGCGTATGTCGACGCAGTCCTGGCCAGCCTGCTGCCGACCGGGGCGGTGGCCGCGCTGAGTTATGCCCAGACGTTATACACGCTCCCGGTCAGCCTTTTCGGGATGTCCATCTCCGCCGCGGAGCTGCCGGCGATGTCGAGCGCGGTCGGGGACGAGGCCACCGTGGCGGCCTACCTGAGCGACCGGCTGAACCGCGGGCTCCGGCACATCGCGTTCTTCGTGGTGCCATCGGCGGTGGCGTTTGCGGCGCTGGGACACATTCTCGCCGGAGCGCTGTTTCAGACCGGACGCTTCTCCGCGGCGGATGGGCAGTGGGTCTGGGCCATCCTCGCCGGGTCCGCCATTGGTCTGCTCGCCAGCACCATGGGCCGGCTCTACGCCTCCACATACTATGCGCTGCGCGATACCCGCACCCCGCTGCGATACGCGGTGCTCCGCGTCGGTCTCACGATCGTCCTGGGATACCTCTTCTCCATACCGCTCCCCGGACTCCTCGGCATAGCACCCCGCTGGGGGGCCGCCGGGCTCACGGTGTCGGCCGGCATCGCCGGCTGGGTGGAATTCGTGCTCCTCAGGAAGAGCCTGAATGCCCGGCTCGGACCGACCGGCATACCGGCCTCTCTCCTGGTCCGGCTTTGGGGCGCCGCGCTGCTCGCAGCCGGGATGGCCTGGCTGGCCGATTACCTCCTCCCCGCGCTTCACCCCGTGCTCCGGGCCGTGGCAGTGCTGGGGATCTACGGAGCCATGTATTTTTCCATGACCCTCGCGCTCCGGATTCCGGAGGCCTGGAGGTTACTCAGATCTTCCCGAACGGATTGACGCAGCCGGCCGCATGACCAACCCCAGGATCCCCGATCATCTGCAGCGCAAGATCGACTCCCTCCCCGAGGGGCCGGGCGTCTATTTGTGGAAGGACTCCGGGGGCAACGTGCTGTACGTCGGCAAGGCCAAGCGGCTCCGCAGCCGGGTGCGCAATTATTTCACCACCGACTACAGCGAAAGCCCCCGCAACAGCCTCCTGGTGCGGCTGATCGATGATGTCGAAACGATCGTGGTGCCCAGCGAGCCGCAGTCTCTGCTCCTGGAGAACAATCTCATCAAGGAGCACCAGCCTCGCTTCAACGTGCGACTCAAGGACGACAAGAGCTATCCCTCGATCGCGGTCACCCTGCGGGAGCCTTTCCCCCGCGTTCTGGTGACCCGGCGGCGGGACATTCCGGGCGCACGGTACTTCGGCCCTTATACCGACGTGGCCGACATGCGGCGGATGCTCGCGGTGATCCGCCGGATCTTCACCGTTCGCTCCTGTAGCGACAATTTGCCCCAGGAGCCGCGCGATCGGCCCTGTCTGGACTTTCACATCCACCGCTGTCTGGCTCCCTGCGTCGGATACCAGGACCAGGTCGAGTATCGCCGGATGATCGACGACGTGATCGATGTGCTGGCCGGGCGGACCCAGGACGTTCGCGCGCGGGTCCGCGATCTCATGCTCGGCTCCAGCGACCGGCAGGACTTCGAGCGGGCAGGAGATCTCCGCGACACCCTTCGCTGGCTGGAACAGCTCGAAGCGCCTCCCAGCGTGGAGACGGTGGGCTCCGCCGAGGCGGACGCCATCGGGTTTGCCCGGGACCGTGACGACGCCGTGGGCACCCTGGTGCGGGTGAGGGAAGGGAAGGTCATCAGCCGGGAACACCGGTTCCTGGAGAATGTCGAGGAGGAATCCGACGAGACCATCCTGAGCGCCTTCCTGGTTCGCTATTATGTCCCGGCGGAATCCCGCGCCAGGAGCGCGATCCTGCCGTTTCCTCCCGCGGAATTCGACAGCCTCAAGGAGCTCCTCCCGGAGACGCAGTGGAACATTCCGCAGCGCGGCAAGTCGCACCGGCTGCTCGAGCTGGCGGATCAGAACGCCCGGCACCTGCTGGAGAGCCTGCGGATTGAATCGTTCGAGACCGATGAGCGAGCCGAGGATCCGGTGTATGCCCTGGGGCGCGACCTGGGAATGAACGCGGTGCCACGGAGCCTGGTCTGCGTGGACATCTCGACCAACCAGGGCCGGGACACCGTCGGCTCCCTGGTCTGGTTCGAGGCCGGCCGTCCGAAAAAAGCCGAGTACCGCAAGTTCAAGATCAAGGGTCCCGGCCAGCAGGATGATTTCGCTGCCATTCACGAAGTCATCACCCGCTACCTGACCCGGCGGCGAGACGAGAACAAACCATTGCCCGATCTCCTGGTCATCGACGGCGGCAAGGGCCAGTTGGGCGCCGCCCTCGACGCCGCGCGCGCAGTCGGCGTTACGAACGTACCGATCATCAGCCTGGCCAAGCGGGACGAGGAGGTCTTTCTTCCGGGCCGAGCCGACAGCCTGAAACTCTCGCGGCGGAGCCCCTCGCTCCGGCTGCTCCAGCGCGCGCGGGACGAGGCCCATCGTTTCGGGTTGACCTACAATCGGCTGCGCCGGTCGGCCCGCACTATCACCTCGGAGCTGCTGAACATTCCGGGCATCGGCGCCACCAAGCGGCGCCGGCTGCTGGAACGATTCGGCAGCCTCGCCGGGGTGCGCAGTGCGTCACCAGCCGAAGTCGCTGCCATCCCGGGCTTTTCGTTGAAGCAGGCCGAGTCCCTCCTCACCCGCCTGCGCGACCGGGCCTGACTCAAGGACCATTCATGGACTGGATGCTGGAGTGTTCCGCCTGTGGTACTGCCCAATCGCCTGCGGGGCTTCCCGGTGTTTGCCAGTGCGGGCAGCCGTGGCTGGTGCGCTATCCCACCCGGCAGTGGACCCTCAAGGTCAGGGACGAGATCGGCACCGATCCCAACCGGGGGATGTGGCGATTCCGCAAACTGATGCCGATCATGCCCGGCGAGAATCCGGTTACCCTGGGCGAAGGCGATACGCCGCTGCTTCGCCTGCCTCATACCGGCCGGAGACTGGGGTTTAGCAACCTCTGGATGAAGGACGAGGCGGTCAATCCGACCGGGTCGTTCAAGGCCCGTGGGTTGAGCGCGGCGATTACCCGGGCACAGGCAGCGGGCGTCACCGGATTTGTGATTCCAACCGCGGGCAACGCCGGGGTCGCGGCAGCGGCCTACGGAGCGAGCGCCGGAATCCCGGTCCGGGTCTATGCGCCCGATACGACCCCGCCGGCCATTCTCGCCCAGATTGTCTCGTTTGGTGGGGACCTTGTCCGGCTCAAGGGACACATCGGTGACTGTGGCAGAGCGGCGAGGGGTTATGCGGCAGAGGCTAAGGCAATGGATCTATCCACGTTACGGGAGCCCTACCGGATTGAAGGGAAGAAGACCCTGGGTATTGAAATTGCCCTTTCCATGGGCTGGACGTTGCCGGCCGCAATCATTTATCCCACCGGCGGTGGTACCGGTCTCATTGGAATGTGGAAGGCGTTTCAGGAGCTGCGCGCCGCGGGATGGATCTCCGGTGCGCTTCCGAAAATGTTTTCTGTCCAGTCATCGGGATGCGCCCCGGTCGTGCGTGCATTCGAAGCAGGGCAGCTGCAGAGTGAGCCATGGGCCGAACCTTGGACCGTGGCCAGCGGGCTCCGGGTACCGGCACCGCTGGGGGATCGGTTGATCCTTCGGGCAATCTCGGAAAGCGGCGGTGGAGCGATAGCAGTGAGCGACGAAGATCTCATGGAGGAGGCTGGCATGGTGGCTCGGGAAGAGGGAATCGACATGTCGCCGGAAGGCGGAGCTGCGGTCGCGGCCGTCCGGAAACTGGTGGCGTCCCGGCAGCTCGATTCGGCGGACCGGATCGTGGTTTTCAACACCGGCGCCGGGTGGCTCTATCGCCTTCCCGCTGATTTGCTCCCCCTGTAGCCTCCAGTCATATTCCAGCCATGACCCAACCCTTCGCCATCCTGGATCCCGCCGCCGGCATCAGCGGGGACATGCTGCTGGGCGCCCTGGTAGGTGCCGGTGCGCCCCGGGCCTGGCTGGAGGGAGTGCCGGCTCGGCTGGGGTTCCCGGATGTGCGAATCACCATTGAAACGGTTGACCGGTGCAGCGTTTCGTCGGTGAAGGTGACGGTGACTTTGCCGGGCGGTGTGGTGGAATCTCCCGCCGACTTGGTGGCCGCCGGATCTCACGAGCACCGGCATGATGAACCCGACCACCATCACCATCACGAAGTCCACCACCAGTCTGCCGGGGAGGCAGGCCATGACAACGGGCCACACCGGCACGTCAGCGAGCTGATCACCATAGCCGAACGCGCCCCGGTGAGTGCCTGGGTCCGCGACCGTGCGGTTCGAGCGTTCCGGCTCCTGGGAGAATCGGAAGCGAGGATTCACGGCGGTCGCGCCGAGGATGTCGCGTTACATGAAGTAGGCGCCGTGGACGCCATCATCGACATCATTGGCGGGATCGAAGGGCTGGAGCAGCTGGGGATCTCCACCGTCTACAATCGACCGGTGGCACTGGGCCGCGGCTGGGTACGGGCCGCCCATGGGGCGCTTCCGGTACCGGCGCCAGCAACGGCCATCCTGGTCGAAGGGATGGAGATCGCTTCCGGAGGCCCGGTCGAAGGCGAAGCCACCACCCCCACCGGCGCGGTGCTGCTGAAGGTGCTCTCCGCCGGGGCGCCGCCGGCCCGCTGGCGGATGCGGGGGAGCGCCTGGGGGGCGGGAACCCGGAATCCGGGCACCTATCCGAACGCCCTGAGGCTCATCCTGGCGGAAGTGGCGGCCGAGGCCGGGGAAACTGTGATGATTGCTACCGACATTGACGACCTGAACCCCGAGTATCTTGAGGCCCTTCGCGAGGCCCTCGTGGCCGCCGGGGCGCTCGACGTGCAGGTATGGAGCACGCAAATGAAGAAGGGACGGACCGGTTTCCGGCTCGAAGTCGTGAGCCCGGAGGGAGCGGCGGCCGGAGTAACCGAGGCACTGTTCCGCCACAGTACCACGATCGGTGTGCGGCGCTGGCGCGCTGAGCGCGTCACCCTTTCCCGCCGGGAGATCACGGTCCCGGTCGAAGGGGGAACGGTGCGGGTGAAAGTCGTGGATGCGCCCGGTGGCTCGCGTTTGAAACCGGAGTATGAAGATCTGGCCGCGCTCGCGGTCCGGCTGGGCCGGCCGCTGGATGAAGTGGCCTTCGACGTGCGCCAACGCGCCCGTCTTATCATCGGCGACTCGGCCGGTGATGACACGTACCCGAACAAGGAGAAGTAATGCTGAAGCGATTTCTTCCGGCCTTTGCGGTGCTGGCTCTGGTCCCCGGCGTGCTGGCCGGGCAGACCGGCAACGTGGCGGTGATCGTCGCGCAGCCCACCAGTTACTCGGAGATCCTGCCGTCCTGTGAAGTACTCCGGGGCGGCCACTTCAAGGTGAAGAGCGGCGCCACCTACCTGAAGTCGGCATTGGAGAGCGCGACCAATCGTGACCGGCTGCTGAATGACGGAAAGCGAGTCCTGCTCGAAGCGATCAGCGACGATGGCCAGGCGGAGAGCCCAGCCGCGTGGTACTGGCTCGGCCGGATCTACCTGTACCAGGGTGATGTCGCCGCCGCCGACTCGGCGCTGGACAAAGCGGAACAACTGGCGCCGGCCTGTGGCGATGATCTCCACAAGGCCCGGGTGGCCACCTACGCCGCCCTGATCCGCCCGGCCGCAACGCTGCTCCAGGAGGGAAAGACGGACAGCGCTCTGGTTCTGCTGCAGCAGGCCGCCGCGTTCTATCCGGAAAGCCCCTACGCGTACCAGAATCTCGCGATTATCTACTTCAACAGGAAGCAGCTCGACAGCGCGGCCGCGAATTTCGAGAAGGCGGTCGCTTCCTCGGAAAGCAAGGCGGC
>JBDTTZ010000540.1:0-23693 GCA_040008015.1 Gemmatimonadota bacterium | reverse complement strand
AGGGGAACGGTTCCCCCGGCCGCGAGCAGCGCGGCCAGTACCGATGTGCGAAACATGTTGTCTCCAGGTTTGCGACCGAGCGGGAGATGCAGCCTTCCGGGGGAATTGCACACCCAAAGAAGCGGCTGACTGCAATTACTTTCATCCGGTCGAAAACGAGGGATATGGAAGTCCAGGTGTTCGGAACCAGAAAGAGCGCAGATACCCGGAAAGCGCTCCGTTTCTTCGCGGAGCGGAGGGTAAAAGTGCACTTGGTAGACCTGGTGGAGCGGGCGGCATCCGTCGGAGAGCTGAGGCGATTCCTTCAGAAGCTCGGGATCGATGCGCTCCTGGACCGGACCAGCACCCGGTTCGCCGATCTTGGGCTCCAGGCTGCCCGCCTGTCCGACGACACCTGGCTGGATAAGCTGGCCGCCGAGCCCGGCCTGCTTCGGCTCCCTCTGGTTCGGCATCGCCAGGACGTTACGATTGGTCTGGCCGAGCCTACCTGGAAAACCTGGATCGAGGCGGCGCAATAGATGCCCCAGATAGCGCTGAGCGGTGTCGCGGTGGAGTTCGGTGCTACCAAGCTCCTGGCCGACGTGACCGTGGGAATCGAGCGGGGGGACCGTTGGGGCATCATTGGCCGCAATGGAAGCGGGAAGACCACCATTTTCCGACTGATCCAGGGAACCCTGCAGCCCACCCGCGGGCAGGTCGTTCGGGAATCCGGGCTTCGAATCGCCGAGCTCGACCAGCACCGCGAGTTCGGCGCGGCGGGGACCATCTGGGAAGCCGCTGCGGGCCCCTTCGCCGATCTCCTGGCCCTGGAGCGTTCCCTCGGAGAGCAGGGCGCGGCGCTGGGGGAAAACCCTTCCGTGGCGATGCTGGACCGCTACTCTCGCGACCAGGAGCGCTTCGAGAGGGAAGGCGGCTACCAGATCACCCCCCGGGTGGACGCGGTGCTCCACGGGTTGGGCTTCGATCCGGACATTGCCCGCAGTCGGCTGGTGAGCACCTTGAGCGGCGGAGAGCGGGGCCGTTTGGGACTTGCCTGCCAGCTGGTGGCACCGACCGACATGCTCCTGCTGGACGAGCCGACCAACCATCTCGACCTCGAGACGATCGACTGGCTGGAGGAGTATCTCCTCCAGCTGAGTATCACCGTGCTGGTGATCAGTCACGACCGAAAATTCCTCCAGCGGGTGACCGATCACGTCCTGCATGTCGAAGCGGGCACGACCGCTCCCTACACCGGGGATTACGAGGCGTTCCTGCTTCAGCGCAACGAGCGCCGGCTGACCCAGCAACGAGCCTATCAGAAGCAGCAGTCCTTCCTCGCGTCGGAGGAAGACTTCATCCGTCGAAACATCGCCGGCCAGAACACCAACCAGGCCAAGGGCCGCCGCCGCAAACTGGCGCGAGTCTCCCGGCTGAGTCCCCCGCCCGAGTCGGGTGCCGTCATGTCGCTGCGGCTGGAGACGACGGAGCGGAGTGGTGACCAGGCGCTGGTGGTCGACAAGCTGCAGGTCGGCGTGGAAGGCCGAACCCTGCTCAAGGGCTTCTCCACCCGGTTGCTGCGCGGCGACGTGGTGGGGCTGATTGGTCCCAACGGGGCGGGGAAGTCCACGCTCCTCCGAGCTCTCCTGGGAGAACGCTCCCCCGAAGCCGGCGAGGTGCGATTGGGCAGCGGAGTGAGGGCGGCGTACTACCGACAGGACATGGGCCAGGTTCCCACCGAGGAGACGCTCTACAATATCATCGCCGATCTCCGGCCCCACTGGAACCGGGGACAGATCCAGGGCCACCTGGGCCGCTTCGGTTTCTCCGGCGACTCGGTACAGCGGATTGGGCGCACCCTCTCCGGGGGCGAGCGCGCCCGGGTCGCGCTGGCCATGCTGATGCTGTCCGGCGCCAACCTCCTGATCTTCGATGAGCCCACCAATCACCTCGACGTTGAATCGATCGAGGCATTGGAAGATGCCATCACTGAATACGACGGCACCGTCCTCCTGGTCAGCCACGACCGGGCGTTGCTCGAGGCCCTGGCGACCAGGGTCTGGATTCTCCACGACACCCGCATTACCGATTTCGACGGCAGCTTCGCGGAATGGGAAGTGGTGAGCGCCGAGCGGGCGCATGCCGCGCGGGTGGCGGCGGTGGAGGAAGAGGCCCGGCAGCGGGTAGAGGAGCGGCGCCGGACCGGAAACCGGTCCGACGGCAGGAAGGAGCAGCAGAATCAGCAACGGGTGGTGCGGCGCCGGCTGGAGGCCGCCGAGGTGCAGGTGGAGCAACTTGAACGGCGCCTGAAGGAAATCAATACCGCCCTGGGTGATCCCGATCTGTACACCAAGGATGCCGGGCCGCAGACCGCCGCCGAGCTGGGTCGCGAGCTGGAGGTGGTGAAACAACGGCTGGAGGCCGCGTACGATGAGTGGGCGAAGGCCGGGGCGGCGCTCGAGGCGGCTCCGAAATCATGAACCGCTCGCCCTGGCGAAGTCTTGCGTTGCTGGCGATTGCCGAGTTCCTCGGCATGTCGCTCTGGTTTGCCCCCAACGCGGTGGCGGCAGAGCTCCAGCTTCGCTGGGGCCTGACATCATCGGAACTGGGTTGGCTGACCGCCGCGGTGCAGGTGGGCTTCGTGGCAGGAACCGCTGCCTCCGCCGTGCTGAACCTCGCCGACCTCCTGCCCTCGCGGGTGTACTTCGCGACCTGCAGCCTGTGTGCCGCGCTGGTCAATGCCACTCTGCTGCTGATTCCTGGCTACCCGCTGGCGCTGGTTGCCCGCTTCGGTACCGGGTTCTTCCTGGCCGGCGTCTATCCGCCGGCGATGAAGATGGTGGCCACCTGGTTCCGGGAGCGGCGCGGTCTCGCCATTGGCGTCCTGATCGCGTCGCTCACGGTGGGAAAGGCTTTGCCTTACCTGGTGCGGGCCTTTGACGCCAGCTTCGCCCAAGTCCTGATCGCGACCAGCATCGGGGCCCTGACCGCCGCGGTTCTGGTGCTGTTCTTTTATAGTGACGGTCCCTGGCCATTTCCCCGCCTGCCGTTCTCCTGGTCTCTCGCCCTCACCGTGCTGCGCCATCGCCCTACCCGGCTGGCGACCGGCGGCTACCTCGGACACATGTGGGAGCTCTACGCGATGTGGACGTGGATTCCGGTATTTCTCGCCGCGAGTGTCACCGCGAGCGGAGGCCACGAATCCTCCATGGCGCTCAACCTCGCGGCGTTCCTGGCGATCGCGGCCGGCGGGGCGGGATGCATCTGGGGCGGCTGGGTGGCGGGCCGCTGGGGCTATGGCAGGACGGTGACGGTCGCGATGGCCTTGAGCGGTGCGACGGCGCTGGGGATTGGCCTGGTCTTCGGAATGAGCTTCTGGATTGTCGTGCTGATCGTGACCTTCTGGGGATTTTTCATCGTGGCGGACTCGGCGCAGTTCAGCGCCATGATCACCGAGGTGACGCCACCGCATGCCGTCGGCACCGCCCTGACGCTGCAGACCTCCCTGGGTTTCCTGCTCACCATGGTGACGATCCAGCTGGTGCCCGCTTTCGCCGAGCATCATGGGTGGCGCTGGGCCTTCGCGATGCTGGCGCTGGGACCTGTACTCGGCATCGCCGCCATCCGCCAGCTGAAGGCTACGGTTCCTGGATCCGGCGCACCGCGGCCGTCGTGAGCCAGCGCGGCAATACCCGGTAGGACTGCGCGGCGAGCTTGTTGAGCAGGCCCGGGATCACGATCCGCTTTCCTCCTTTCATTCCCCGGTATCCGATACGCGCGACGCTGGTCGCGTCCATCAATGGACGCCGCATCGCCTTTACCGGACCCATCCCCGCCGCCTCCTGGAATTCGGTGCGGGTCGGGCCGGGACACAACGCAGTGACCGAAACGCCGCTGCCTTCCAATTCGTTGTCCAGGGCCTCCGACAGGAACAGCACATAGGCCTTGGACGCGTAATAGACCGCCATGAGCGGTCCCGGCTGAAAAGCGGCGGTGGAGGCTACGTTAAGAATGAAGCCGTGCTTGCGCTCGACCATGCCGGGCGCAAGCAGCCGGGTGAGCGCCGTCAGCGCGCTGATATTGAGGTCGATCATGCGAAGTGTGGTCGCCGGCTCGACGGACAGGAACGCCCCCAGGGCTCCGACTCCCGCATTGTTGATGAGAATGTCCACGGTGATGTTCTGCGACTTCAGGCGTTCCACGATGCGCGCCGGTGCATCCCGTTCAGCCAGGTCCGCCGGCAGGACATGGGTTTGCACGTGGTACAGCGCTTCGATCTCCGCCGCCACCTCTTTCAGCCCACCTTCGTCGCGGGCGACCAGCACGATATCGTGCCCGTCCGCGGCGCATTCGATGGCCAGCTCCTTGCCGATTCCGCCCGACGCGCCGGTGACCAGGGCAACCCCCATCACAGCTCCGTTTCGTACTGCTCTTCGCGCACCGGTACGAAGCCGCGTTTGAGGTAGTTGGGGAGCGCCGCGGGATCGTCGAGCGTGCAGGTGTGCAGCCACACCCGGCTGGCGCCTACCTTCCACGCGGTCTCCACGGCTTCTGATAGCAGCACCTTCCCCAGGCCTCGGCCGATGTATTCCCGCATCAGCCCGAAATAGGCGATCTCAATGCCGCCATCGTCTTCCCGGCGCAGCTCGAAATAACCGGCCGGCGCGCCCTTGCAATAGAGGACGTGGAGCGAGATCTGTGGATTGTCGAGGTAAGCCCGGGTCTGCTCGTCGGTCCAGCTGAGCCGGTCGTGCCAGTGATAATCCCGCCCGACCTCCCGATAGAGAAAGCGGTGGAACGCGACCGGGCAATCATGGACTCGCTCCAGCATCACGCCTTGCGCGGGGAGTGGCGCTGGTTTGAGATCGCCCCGCTGGCGCATTTCGAGATAGGTTCGGGTGACGAGGGTTTTCATGGGCTAGTCGTCAGTGGGTCGTTTCCGCTGCTGCTTCTTGGCAGCGTGGGCTTTCTTGTCGGCCAGGCGTCGCTCTTTCGCCGCCCGCGTGGGTTTGGTTCGCTTGCGGAGCTTGGGGATCACCAACGCCGCATTCACCAGTCGCTCCAGCCGGGCCGTGACTTCCTTGCGATTCTTGAGCTGGCTTCGGGTCGCGCCGGACACCACTCGTACCCGCCCTTCGCTATCCAGGCGCGCCGCCAGCTTGGACAAGAGCCTCGCCTTCTGCTCCCCGGTGAGGGTGGGACTCGTGGCGACGTTCCACCAGACTTCGACCCGGCTCGAGGTCTTGTTCACGTGCTGTCCCCCGGGTCCTCCGGAACGGGAGACCTGGTACTCCAGCTCGTTTTCGGGGATGCTGAAGACCGGCCGGGGCTGTGGCGCAGCTTTCATGATGGCTCCCAACGTAATGTCAGTTTACGTTTCAGTCATGCTCGCTCGCACTCAGCTCCACCAGCTGCTTCGGTCCATGGGCCGAGTGCTGCTGGGATACTCTGGCGGAGTCGACTCAGCGGTGCTTGCGGTGGCCGGAGCCGAAGCCCTGGGACCCGACTTCCTCGCAGTGATCGGACGCAGCCCTTCCTACCCTGAAATCCAGTACGAACAGGCCCGTGCCCTGGCGCACCAGTTCCAGGTTCCCCTTCTCGAAGTCGACACCCACGAGCTGGACGATCCCCGCTACACCTCCAATCCCACCAATCGCTGCTACTTCTGCAAGAACGAGCTCTGGTCGGTGCTGGGCCGGGTCGCGCGGGAGCGCGGGTTCCACAGCATCATCGACGGCACCAACGCCGATGACCTGGGCGAGCACCGGCCCGGGCTGGGCGCCGCGCAGGAGCAGCGGGTACGGTCTCCATTGGTCGAGCTGGGATGGTCCAAGGCCCAGGTGCGGGAGCAGGCGCGCGCGATGGGGCTGCCGATCTGGGATGCGCCGGCCTCACCCTGCCTCTCCAGCCGGATTCAATACGGTCTTGCGGTGACGCCCGAACGGCTGCGCCAGGTGGAGGAGGCCGAGGCGTTTCTGCGCGGGTTGGGAGTCGCGGGAGATCTGCGGGTACGGCACCAGGACAGCCGGGCGCGGATCGAGGTCGCGCCGGCGGAGTTCGAGCGGCTCGGCTCGTGCTGGGACCTGATTGTCGCTCGTTTCACCACGCTGGGGTTTTCCCGGGTGGATCTCGACCCCAGGGGGTATCGCCGCGGGTCGATGCTGGCCGTGCTGGCATCCTCCTGATGCGGCTGTTCGCGGGAATTCCAGTGCCGGAGCCGGCGCGGGGCGAGCTGCGGGGGATTCTGAACGGACTCCGCGCCCTGGAGTGGCCGGTCCGGTGGACGGGAAATGACGGGTTGCACCTGACGCTCAAGTTCTATGGGTCAGTGCCGGGCGAACAGGTGCCTCTCATTTCCCGCGCGTTGGCGGACACTACCCGCGACAGCGCTCCCATTCCACTGACTTGCACCGGTATGGGCCATTTCCCCTCGGGCCGGATGGTCCAGGTGATCTGGGTCGGTGTGGATGCTCCCGGTGCGCTCGAGTTGCTCCAGGACCGGGTGGAGCGGGCCAGTAACGCCCTGGGATTTCCGCTGGAGGGACGACCGTTCCGGCCCCCCATCACCCTGGGCCGGGTGAGGACCGGTGAGAAGCTGAGCGCATTGGACGTGGAGAAGTTTCCGGCCTTTGAGTCGATCTCGTTCCTGGCCGAACGCCTCGTGCTGTTCGAGAGCCGTCCGGGCTCCGGCGGCTCGGTGTATACCCCCCGGGCCACAATGGAATTCTGATGCGAGCGCTGTTCCGGCTGATCGGTTGCCTGGGGTTGATCCTGCTGCTGGTGGCAGGATGGCTCTATCGCGACCGCGTGGTGGAATTTGTGCGAGGTCGTCTTCATAAGCCGGTGGTGGCCGCGGCCGAAAGCGTGGGCCGTCCGAGCGAAGCCGGCGTTCGCCGCGCCCTCGACAAGGTGGATTCCCTGAACGCGTGGCGCGCGGACTCTGTGGTCATCACCGCATCCGAGATGGCATCGCTCATCGGGGCCGGACTCGATCCGGCGTTCCGTGGTCACATGGATTCTCTCCAGGTGGGCCTCGAGGAGGGCCGGATTCGCGTCGAGGCGTCGTTCGATACCAGCCAGATTCCCAAAGACATGCTGGGCCCGTTGGGCGGGATGGTCGGCAATCGGGAGCATCTCAAGGCGGCGGGCCCGGTCGCCATTACCCGGCCGGGGCAGGCGGAGTGGCAGGTGGACCAGCTTACACTGGGCAGTTTCCCCTTTCCCCGCGATGTCATCCCTCGCCTGCTCGAGCGAGCGACCGGCTCCCATGACGCCGCACTTCCGGTGATGATTCCCCAGGGCATCAGCGCCGTGGCGATCCATTCCACCGGTGTCACCCTCTACGGCAAGACGAACCGGCAATGAAAGCGCGCATACTGGTGGTGGACGACGAGCCCGGGATCCGGGAAGCCCTGCGTCAGGTGCTGGAGTACGAAGGCCACGAGGTCAAAACCGCGAACTCAGGGCCGGAGGGCATCTCGGCGTATCCCGAGTTCCGTCCCCATATCGTCTTCCTCGACGTGAAAATGGCGGGGCAGGACGGGCTGGAAACGCTGAGCCGGCTCAAGACCCTGGAGCACCAGGCTCCCATCGTCATGATTTCCGGGCACGGCACTATCGCGACGGCGGTGGCCGCGACCCAGCGCGGTGCCTTCGACTTCCTGGAGAAGCCGCTCGACACCGACCGGTTGATGGTGACGGTGCGCAACGCCCTTGCCCAGTCCGAACTGAAGGGCGAAAACGCCCGGCTCCGCGAAGCAGTGGAGACCCGCTATGCCATGGTGGGTGGCAGCCGGTCCCTGAAAGAGGTGCAGGAGGTCATTGAAAAGGTGGGTCCCACGCCGGCCCGGGTGCTCATCACCGGTGAGAATGGTACCGGCAAGGAACTGGTGGCCCGCGCCATTCACGACAGCTCGCCTCGGCGCGGCCAGCCCTTCATCGAGGTGAACTGCGCCGCGATTCCCTCGGAGCTGATCGAGAGCGAGCTGTTCGGTCACATGAAGGGCTCATTCACCGGCGCCTTTGCCGACCGGGCCGGGAAGTTCGAGCAGGCCGACGAAGGCACCCTCTTCCTCGACGAGGTGGGCGACATGTCGCTCGCCGCCCAGGCCAAGGTGCTCCGGGTACTGCAGGAAGGGATTGTCACCAGGATCGGGGGCGCCAAGACCATCCAGGTCGACGTCCGGGTGATCGCGGCGACCAACAAGAACGTGGAAGACGAAATCGCGGAGGGGCGTTTTCGGGAAGATCTCTATTACCGGTTGAACGTGGTGCCGATCGAGGTCCCGCCGCTCCGCGAGCGGCGGGAAGACATTCCAGCCCTGGTCCACCACTTTGGCGACCTGCTCTCCCGCTTCTCCGGCATGCCGGCCAAGCGCTTCGACGAGGGCGCGATCCGCCGCTTCCAGCAGCATGCCTGGCCGGGCAACGTCCGCGAGCTGCGGAACGCCGTCGAGCGGGCCATGATCCTGGCGCCGGGCCGTACCGTGATGGCGTCCGACCTCGAGCGCATGCTGGGCGACGTGGTCGAGCTGCCCGAGGAGGCGCTGCCCATGGACCGGTTCGTGGGCGCCACGTTCGACAGCTTCAAGAACGAGGCGGAGAAGAGCTTTCTCGAGGCGAAACTCAAGGAGCACGACTGGAACGTGTCGGAAACAGCACGGTCACTCAAGATGCCGCGATCCAATCTCTACAAGAAGATCGAGCGCTACGGCCTGAACCGGGATGCTCCATGAGCCCACCAGAACGCGATTGGGACAAAGAGCTGGCCGACATCGACAAGGTCATCGCCCGAACTCCGGCGAGCCCGGCCCCGGGGCCGGGCCCGGTGCCGGCCACCCAGGGGAGAACATCAGCACCCGCGCTTGCCGCCGCTCCGGTCGGCCGCAAGGCGGCGCTGGCCACGTGGCTCAAGGTCATCCTTGGCGTATTGCTCGCCGTCGGGATGACCCAGTGGCCCTACGGCTACGGCTGCGGGATCAGCCTGTATCTCTACATGGGCGCGGCCGCAGCGGTGGTTGTGGCGGGGTTCTGGAGCTCGATCTCCAGCTGGAAGCGCCGCATGGGCCTCGCCCATACCCTGGCGCTCGTGGTCGCGCTATGGGGAATGGTGTTGCTCGCCCGCGAGATTCTGCCCCGCACCGGTTACGCCAAGCAGACTCTTCATTGGACCTGCCCGTAGTCTCATGGCACGAACGTTCAAGAACCTGATCGCGGGAAAGTGGACGCCGCCCAGCACCGGCGCGTATTTCGACAATCGGAACCCCGCCAACACTCGCGACCTGATCGGCCGCTTTCCGGACTCCGGTCCCGAGGACATCGCGGACGCGGTGCGGGCCGCCCGGGCCGCGTTCCCCCCCTGGTCCCGCACGCCGGCCCCCGCCCGGGGCGACCTGTTGCGGCGTCTGGGCGATCTCCTCAGCGAAAACAAGAAGGAGATCGCGGACCTGATGAGCCGCGAGATGGGCAAGGTGCTTATCGAAGCCCTGGGTGATGTGCAGGAAGGAATTGACACCGCGTACTACGCCGCGGTCGAGGGGCGCCGGCTCTTTGGTCACACCGTTCCGTCGGAGCTACGCAACAAGTGGGCGATGAGCTTCCGCCGCCCCATCGGAATCGCCGGGCTCATCACCCCGTTCAATTTCCCGATGGCGATTCCCACCTGGAAAATGTTTCCTGCCCTGCTCTGCGGAAATACCGTGATCTTCAAGCCGTCCGAGGACGTGCCCCACACCGGTCACCGGCTGGTGGAGCTCCTCCTGGAAGCCGGTTTTCCGCCTGATGTCGTCCAGCTGGTCCATGGTCGGGGCGAGATCGCGGGCAAGGCGCTGGTCGATCACCCGGAGGTGCCGGTCATCTCGTTCACCGGCTCCACCAGCACCGGGTCCGCGATCGGGGAAACCTGCGGCCGGATGCACAAGCGGCTTTCGCTCGAGATGGGCGGCAAGAACGCGATGATCGTGATGGATGACGCCGACCTCGACCTGGCCCTGGAAGGAGTGTTGTGGGGGGCCTTTGGCACCACCGGGCAGCGCTGTACCGCGACCAGCCGACTCATCCTGCACCGCAAGATCCACGACCGGTTTCTCCGCCGGGTGGCCGATGCGGCCGGTGCCCTCCGGCTGGGCGACGGACGCGACGCCCGCACCCAGGTCGGTCCCCTGATCCACGAGGACGCCCGGCGCAAGGTGGAAGACTATGTGGCCATAGGTGAGGAAGCGAGGGCCGAGCTGGTGACCGGAGGTCATCGCCCGCGCTCTCCCCGCCTTGGCGAAGGGTATTTCTACCAGCCCACGATCTTTGCCGGGGTCAAGCCGGGGAGCCGGTTGGAGCAGGAGGAGATCTTCGGTCCGGTGCTGAGCGTGATCCGGGTCAACTCGCTGGACCAGGCGATCCGGGTGAACAACGATGTCCGCTACGGATTGTCGAGCTCACTCTACACCAGCAACGTCAAGGCGGCTTTCCGGGCCATGCAGGACCTGGACAACGGAATCACTTACATCAATGCGCCAACCATCGGCGCCGAGGCGCATCTCCCCTTTGGCGGAGTGAAACAGACCGGCAACGGGCACCGGGAAGGAGGCTGGGAGGTCTACCACTTCTTCTCGGAAACCAAGGTATGTTACGTCGATTATTCCGGTGTTTTGCAGCGGGCCCAGATCGATACCTATGATGTGTGATCTCTGATACAGACGCGGTTGCGTTGCCCGTTGCGCCCCGCACGCGGTGTGGGTAAGGTTCTTACAATGTCGGATGCAGTCCAATCCTTCTCCGTTCCGTTCATGCTGCCGCCGCGAGGTGTTTGAATCATGCGTCCAATGCAGATCGGCCCCGGCAGGCGTGGTCCCGGCTCGGACGAAGGTTCGCTGGACCAATACCTCCGCGAGATCAGCAAGTATCCCCTGATTTCCCAGGACGACGAAGTCGACTTGGCGCAGCGGATCCGCATCGCCGACCCGGAAGCCCTGGACAAGCTGGTCCGCAGCAATCTCCGCTTCGTCGTTTCCGTCGCCAAGAAATATCAGAACCAGGGCGTGTCCCTCGCCGACCTCATCAACGAGGGCAACCTCGGCCTGATTCGCGCCGCCCACAAGTTCGACGAAACCAAGGGCATCAAGTTCATCTCTTACGCTGTGTGGTGGATCCGCCAGGCCATTCTCCAGGCACTGGCGGAGCAGAGCCGGATCGTCCGGGTGCCGCTGAACCGCGCCGGGACCCTTCACCGTATCGGCAAGCGCTCGTCCGCGCTGCTCCAGGAGCTGGGCCGGGAGCCCACACCCTCGGAGATCGCCGAGGGGATGGACATTTCCATGGAAGAGGTGCAGAAGACCCTCTCCATCTCCCAGAATCACCTTTCGCTGGACGCGCCGCTCACTCCAGGCGAAGACAACAAGCTGCTGGACTATCTCCCTGATAATCAGAACCCGGGACCTGATTCCGAGACCTTCGAGCACGCGCTGAGCGAATCCATTGAAGAGGTCCTGTCCACCCTGAAAGAACGGGAAGCCAAGATTCTGCGGTTGTACTTCGGCCTGGATGGTCCGGAACCCATGACGCTGGAAGAGATCGGCAGCCGGCTCGGCATTACCCGCGAGCGGGTCCGCCAGATCAAGGAGAAGGCCCTGACCCGGTTACGCCACGTGAGCCGGGCGAAAGCGCTGGAAAGCTTCCTCACTTAATCGATTGAGGATTGTGGATTGAAGATTGAAGATTGGGTGCACCGTCCAGTTTCAATCCTCAATCGTCAATCCTCAATCTTCAATCAGCCAATGGCCGCCAATCCTTCCTTCGATGTCTCCACCGGTGCCGATCTCCAGGAAGTAGACAACGCCGTCAACCAGGCGGTGAAGGAGATTGGGCAGCGCTACGATTTCAAGGGCACTCACTGCACCATCGAGTTCGACCGCGAAAAAGCCACCATCAAGCTTGCCGCGGACGATGACTTCCGGCTGAAAGCGCTGGTGGACGTCCTCCAGACCAAGATGATCAAGCGCGGCGTCCCGGTCCGAAACCTCAAGTTTGGAGACCTGGAGCAGGCCACCGGCAGCAGCGTCCGCCAGACCATCGACCTCAAGCAGGGGATCGACCAGGAAACCGCCAAGAAGATCGTCAAGGGAATCAAGGACCGGGGATTCAAGAAGGTCCAGGCCTCGATCCAGGGCGAGGAAATCCGCGTGTCGAGTCCCTCCAAAGACGAGCTTCAGGACGTCATGGCGTACCTGCGGGAGCAGGATTTCGGGCTGGAGCTCAAGTTCGGGAACTACCGGAGTTGAAGATCCGACTTCCCCGGCTCCTGGCAGTGCTCCCGTTCGGCGTCGCGGCTCTGCTGGCATCCTGTGCTACTCCGGAATCGCGAGTAGTCGTCGGACCCCGGGGGGCCCAACCCGATATTCGCGTCGGGCTCGCGGTCGGGGTTTCCCAGGTGGTGATTGGTGGCGGAGGGGCGCTGGCGGTGCTCGGCGCGGACACGACGGTGCGGGCCGAGGTGCCTGCCGGTTCGAGCCTGACCATCGTGGAGCGCGGCGGGGGGCTGGGAGTCTCCGGCGCCCTGAGCTGGTTCCTTCCCGCCGGAGAACCGCTCTCCGTCGCCCCGATCGGTGCCGATGGTTTTGTCCGGGTGGCCGGAAAGGACTACCGGGGCCGGGTGTCGGTCTTCAGTGCCCGCGGAGCCCTCACCGTCGTCAACCAGCTCGGCCTGGAGAATTACCTCGCCGGCGTGGTCTCGGCCGAGATGGGCCGCCGGGATTCCAGTGAAGTCCAGGCACTCTACGCCCAGGCGGTGATCTCCCGGACTTACGCGCTTCGCAACCGGAGACGCTGGGATGCCGTGGGTTTCGATTTCTACGCCACCGTCGCCGACCAGGTCTATGGAGGCGTGTCCGCCGAGCGGCCTCAAGGGTGGGAGGCAGTGAACGGGACCGCGGGGATGGCGGTAACCTGGCAGGGGCAGCCGATTGACGGTTTTTTCTTCTCGACCTGCGGCGGCAAGACGGCGAATGGGACCGAGGTCTTTGCCAATGCGGACCGGCCGTACCTGGTCAGCATTGACGACATAGACGAAAACGGCGTCGCCTATTGCCGGATATCCCCCCGCTACGAATGGCGTGCCGAGTGGTCGGTAGAAGCCCTCCGTGATATTCTCCGGGAAAGCGTGCCCGCGACGCTGGGAGCCAGCATTTCCTCCCACGCGGTCATTCAGTCGGTGGAGGTGGTCGAGCGATCGCGCTCCGACCGGGTCGCACGGCTCACCCTGACGATCGATGGCAGGGAGATCGCCGTCAACGGCGCCGCGGTGCGCCAGGTGCTTCGGCCGGCCCGGGGTGAGCTGCTCCGGAGCAGCGTGTTCACGTTGAGCCAGAACCGGAATGCAGGCCGCGTCGTACGTCTGGTGGCCGAGGGTCGCGGGGCGGGGCATGGCGTGGGATTCTGCCAGTGGGGAGCGGTTGGACGCGCCCGGGCCGGCCAGGGCTACCGCCAGATCCTCGCCGCCTATTTTCCAGATACCGATCTCGAGCGGATCTATTGATGATACGAACTTCTCTTGTGCTTGGAGTGAGCTGCCTCCTCGCCGCTCCCCTGGCCGCCCAGCGGCCCCTCGACCGTTTCACCTACGATAACCTCCGCTTCACCGGGGTCTGGGCGGAAACCGGCATCGCCACGTCGGACCGGCTCAAGGGGACCGCCGCCTACGGACTGCGGATCGATTTCGGGCAATTTGCCCCCCGGCTCCGGATGCTGGTGGGCGGATCCTACAGCCGGAGTGATTTCAAGCAGAAAGAGATCGACCAGTTTGAAACCAAGCTGCGGAACGTGGTGAACGATCCCACCGATGATTTCTCGATCGACCTGGGCAAGATTAGCTGGTCCGACGTTGCGCTCGATGTGGACCTGCAGTACATGCTGGTGCAGGGCCGGAGTTACCAGCCTTATCTTGGGGCCGGAGCGGGAATGCACATTCGCAATGGCTCGGGCCGGGCGATCAATGGCACCTTCGTGGAAGACGCGCTCGACATGGTCGGGGCGGGGATCAACTTCACGGCCGGCCTTGATTTTCTCCTTACCCGCGGCCTGGTGATGAACCTGGGCGGCCGGGCCGTGGTCGGTAGCGATCTGAATACAATCACCCTGAGCGTTGGCATCGGGTATCGCAGATAGGGGGGTGCGTGGCGGACGACCTCAGGATCGGCGTCATCGGAGCGGGAGCCATTACCCAGGTTGGGCATCTGCCGGTGCTCAAGCGCCTGAAGGGGGTCGAGGTCGCGGCCATCTGCGACAGCGACCTCCTCAAGGCCCGGGCGCTGGCCGAGCGGTTCCAGATCCCCGACGCGTTTGACGACATTGACGAGCTACTCGGCTTCGAGCACCTCGACGCCGTCGTCATCTGTACCCCGAATCACCTCCACGAAGCCCACATTCTCGCCGCCCTCTCCGCCAACCTGCACGTGCTGGTGGAAAAGCCGCTGGCGACTTCCCTGGCCAGCGTCCAGCGGATCATCAAGGCCTCGGAGAAGCGCTCCGGCATTCTCATGGTGGGCATGAATCACCGGTACCGGACCGACTCCCAGATCGTCCGCAGCTTTGTGCAGAATGGGGAGTTGGGAGACATCGAGTCCGTCCGCGGAAGCTGGCATGTCTTTCGTCCCAGCCGCGCCCAACTGGGCTGGCGCCAGCGCCGCGAGCTCTCCGGCGGTGGTGCCATGCTCGACCTCGGCCTGTCGATGCTCGATCTCGCTTTCTGGCTGGCCGGCACGCCCAAGCCCGCCAGGGTGAGCGCCAATCTCGACGTGTCGGGCCGCGAAAAGGGAGTCGAGCAGTCGGGGAGCGCGTTCGTAGTCTGCGAAAACGGTGCGACAATCTTCGTCGATGTGACCTGGCATCACGTCGGAGCCGGTGAGCGTTTCGGCGTCGGACTCCGGGGCAGCAAGGGCACCGCCGGAATCAACCCGATGCACGTGTGGAAAGAGCTGCACGGGGTTCCGACCGATGTCGCCCCCACCGGTGCCGTTGGAAAGGAAAACGTCTTCTTCACTTCCTTCCGGGCCGAGTGGGCCCACTTTCTCGCCGCGATCCGGAAAGAGGCCAAGGCGCCGAGTCTCGAAGAGCACCTGGTGTTGCACCGGGTCCTGGAGGCGATTTACAAGTCTGCGGCCGATGGAAAAGACGTCACCTTGTGAATTTCTGGCTTGCTCTCCTTCTCGCAGTCCATCCCGTCATCTCCGGCCAGGACACGGCCTCACCCGGGAGCGCGGTTCCCGGGTCTGAGCTGGTGGTCTATGTGATGACCATGGGCCCCGGGGATGAAATCTGGGAGCGCTTTGGCCACATCGGCATCGGGGTTCGCGATGCCAGTACCGGGGTGGATTCACTCTACGATTATGGACGATTCAGCTTCTCCGAGCCGGGCTTCCTGGTGCACTTCCTCCAGGGGCGGATGCGGTACTGGATGGCGGGGCAGGAGGCCATCTCGTACGCCGAGTACTATCAACGGGCGGATCGTTCGGTCTACGTCCAGGAGCTGAACCTGACGCCGGCCCAGCGGCTGGAGACCCGCAAGTTTCTCCGCTGGAACCAACGACCCGAAAACAAGTACTACCGCTACGACTACTATCGGGATAACTGCGCCACCCGGATCCGGGACCTTCTCGATCGAGTGCTGGGTGGCGCGATCCGGCGCCAGACCGACACCATGGCCACCGGCACTACCTACCGCTCGCATACCCAGCGTCTCACCTCGGCCGACGTTCCGATGTACACCGGAATCACCATGGGGATGGGGCACGCTGTGGATCAACCGATCTCCGCCTGGGAGGAGATGTTTCTTCCTTTCGCCGTGCGGGAACACCTGCGCAGCGTGACCGTGCCGGGCCCCGATGGAACGATGGTTCCCCTGGTCGCCGCGGAGCATACCCTCTTCGAGAGCGACACATTCCAGGTACGGGCTGAGCCGCCCCATTGGGTGCTCACCTACCTCGGAGCCGGTGTCGTGCTCGGCGGGTTAGCCCTGCTGCTCGGCTGGATGGGCAGCACCCGCGGCTGGGCTGGAACCGCGTTCGCCATGCTCGGCACGCTGTGGTACCTGGTCCTGGGGTTGGGCGGGATTGTGCTGCTGGGACTCTGGGGGTTCACCGACCACTGGGTGACCTACCGCAACGAAAACGTGATGCAGTTCAACCTCTTCGCGCTTCCGTTGGTGGTTTTGTTACCACTGGCGTTGCGGCGGGGAGGGAAGAGCGCCCGTATGGCCCGGCGGGTCGCCGCCCTGGTGGCCGCGGTGTCCCTGGGAGGGCTGCTGCTCAAGGTGCTGCCGGTCTTCTATCAGGTGAACCTGGAAACCATCGCGCTGATCCTGCCGGTCAATCTCGCGTTCGCCGCGGCGATCGCGCTGGCGACTCAGCGGCGCCCGGAGCCCGCCGTCATTCTCTGATCTGGTACGTTCCCGTCACATCCTCCGGTTGAACATCGAACACCTTGGCCTCGACGAACATCGTGAAGAGGTCCTGGTCGAGCATTCCCCCGGACACCTCCGACTTCATGATGTCGAGCGCCCGGTCGGTCGGCACCGCCCGCTTGTAGGGCCGATCCTTGGCGGTGAGCGCGTCGAAGATGTCCGAGATCGTCATCATCCGGGTCTGGACCGGGATGTCGGGAGCCCTGACCTTCCGGGGATAGCCGCTGCCGTCCAGCTTTTCGTGGTGCCCCCGCGCAATGTCCGGAACCCGGCTCAGGTTCCGGGTCCAGGGAATGTCGCGGAGAAAGTCGAAAGTGTGATTGACGTGGCGCTCGATCTCGACCCGTTCGGTATCGTCCAGCGTGCCTTTTCGGATGCTCAGGTAGCGGACCTCATCCGGACTCAGGAAGGGAATGGATGATCCGTCCGCGGCTTCGTAGGTCATTGATGAATACTGCTTGAGCGCCTCGAAGTTCCCCTCCGCCAGGACCGTCGGCTTGTTCGATTCCAGCACCAGGTCAATGAAGGTCTTGAACTGAGCCTGTTCCTCCGCGAAGCGCCGGTCGAGCTCCGCCAGGAATTCCTGGTATCCGGCATGGCCCTGTTTCGCCAGGTAATCGGCCCGGGTCTTTTCATACCGCCACTGGGCGGTTCGATGGATGAACTCGTGGCGCTGCTTGATCAGGCTCAGGTCGGGCGGGTAGAGCTTGTTCTCCTTGACCAGGACTTTTTCCCGCACGCCGACCTTGCCGAAGTCGTGCAGCAGGCCCGCGTACCGCAGCTCGCGAATCTGCTCGCCGGTGAATCGGACCATCCGGTAGGGTCCCTGGTCGGCCCGGTCCACGATCTTCGCGAGCCCGACGGTGAGATCGGCCACCCGCTCAGAGTGCCCCGACGTGGTCGGATCCCGTTGTTCGATGGCCGTGACCGCGGCGCGCACAAACCCCTCGAACAGCCTCTCGATCTCCTGGTACAGCTGGCTGTTCTCCAGGGCGACCGCGGCCTGCCCGGCGAGGGAACGCACCAGCTTGACCAGGTGGGGGCTGTAGGGCTGGACCTTGGTGTCGGCGTCGAGAGGGGATTCCAGCCGGTCGGTGGCCTCGCGCTTCCGGTTGATGAGCTGAACGATGCCGATGACCTCCCCGTGGTGGTTCTGCATGGGGATGACCAGCATCGAGCGGGTGCGGTAGCCGTAGCGCTCGTCGAAGGAACGGTTGAACGAGTAGGCCACGTCCGGCGGCAGGTCGTACACGTCATCAAAGACCAGGGCCTCGCCCTCCGACGCCGCATAGCCGGACAGCGAGGCATGATCGATTGGCATGGTGAATTCCACGAATGGAATATCCGGGCGGCTGTCGTTCTGGGTCAGCTTGAAGCGAACCCGGCGGCGGCCTTCTTCGTCGTTCTCGACCAGGTAGAGGCTCCCCGCGTCGGAATTGGTGATGCGCCGGGCCTGGAAGAGGATCAGGTCGAGCAGGGTGTTGTAGTTCTTCTCGGTACTGAGCTTGATGCCGATTTCGGTGAGCTCGGTGACTTCATTGGTGCGGGTGGCGATCTCCCGGCGGGTAACCGCCGCTTCCCGGCGGGCCGCCGCTTCCCGGTAGGCGGAGCGAAGCGCCACCAGCAGCTGGCGGGGTCGGGCCGGTGCCGCGACGAATCCGCTCAGCAGATCCATGGGTATGTCCGCGGGAATGTCTTCCTCGCCCGGAGCGCCCAGCGCGACCACCGTGACACCGGCATTGCGCATTGCATCCACCACCGCCCCGGGAATCTCCCGGCGCGATTCGGGATCGAGGAGCAGAACGGTGGGAGTGCTGTTCAACTCGGGTGCAAAGGGTGCCTGGAGCTCTTCGGTTTCGACCTGGTCTGCGGCCAGCGCGTCCGCGATCGCGCCAGGCTGCCAGCGGGACGTGTGCAGCAGGCGAAACTTCACGGGTGAACCCCGGCGGAGTCGAGGGCGCGCAGCGAATCGGCGGCGCGCGAGCGGGCCCGCAGCGAGTCGACCGGAATCATCGTCACGCCGGTGATCATCCGTAGCGGCCGCCGGCTCACCTGGTCGAGGAAGTGTTCCAGCTTGGCGGAAATGACGTAGAGATTCTCCGCCGTGGTCCGGACCACCTCCCGGTTTTCTCCGGCGATGGCCGACGCGGTCATGGCGAGACTGTCCAGGTGCTGGAGCAAGCTCCGGGTCTGGGAGAGAGTTCCGGAAATCGAGTCCTGCAATCCGCCGATGGTTCCGTTGACCGAGCCCATGAGAGTGTCGGCGCGGGCGAGGGTCGGCCGCAGCTGGGCCAGGACACCGCTCATCTGGTTCAGGGTCGCCCGCAGGTCGGGACCGGTCTTCTCCACCTCACCCCGGGCCAGGGTGACGGTGCGGGAGAGGTTGCTGATCAGCGACCTGGTGTCGGTGAGGACCAGCGCCACCTGCCGTTGCAGCGAATCCGCCGTCTCCGCAATCGCATCCAGCCCGGAGCTCCGCCGAATCGAGGTGATCGTGTCGCCCGGGGCCATCTGTCCAACGTTCCGTTCCGGAAGGTGCAGCGAAATCACCGCTCCGCCGACCAGTGAGCCGGGCAGGATGTCCGCCGTGGTGCCCAGCGGCAGGTGGAGCGGGGTGCCGTCCTGGTATTCGGCATCAATCTTGAGGTGCACGACGAAGGCAACATGGCCGGTTGCCGAGTCGACCTGGGGCGCCACCGCTTTGACTTCACCGATCGGCAAGTACTGCAGCGTGACCTTGGTATCGACGTTCAGGTCCAGGGCGCTTCCGGCCCGCATGTACAGGTCGAACTGGCTCTTGTTCCACCCCTGGGTAAAGACGAACGCCAGCACGATCACCAGGAACGTGGCGATCACCAGGAGACCCACCAGAAAATCGGAAAACCGCTGGTTGCTCATGGGCGGGTGAGGAGGTGGCGGCTGTCGGCCAGGTGGACGACGCGTTCGACCCGGTTGCGAAGGAACATCGGAATATCCTGCCCGGTAACGAATACGGTGCGCCGGCCGCCCGCTCCGGTTTCTCCGCCCCGGGCGATTTCCAGCAGCTCGGCTGACGCGCGATCGGTGAGACCGACGAAGGGCTGCTCCAGCAAGACCAGCTCGGGGTCGAATGCCAGGGCGCGACCCAGCGCCGCCCGGCGCCGTTGCTCTTCGTTGGTCTGGGCGGGCCGCTCCTGGGCCACTCGGTTCAACCGGAGCATGGCCAGGATCACGTCAACCCGTCCTTCGATCTCGTCTGTTTTGAAGTTGCTGCCGAAGCGGAGTGGAAGCCGGACATTGTCACGCAGGGTGAGATTGCTGAGCAGCCCGTCACCGGCAGGAAGGTAGCCCAGCCGGCGGCGGAAGGCGAGTTGTTCCCGGCGGGAAAGTGTCCGCAGATCCGTGCCGAAGGTGGCGACCGTTCCGGCGGCCGGCACTTCGAGGCCGAGGGCGAATTCGACCAGGTTGTCCACTCCGCTGTTCTCGTCCCCGAGGACGACGACGGTTTCGTGCCGCATGACCAGGAGCTCGAACGTCCCGGCCGCGCTCCCGGTCATCGGGATCGCGTGGAACTCCAGCAGCGGAGCGTCTGGTTCGGTCACTGGACCGCCACGAAAAGCGCGCTCACCACGAAGATCATCACGATCGCCCCGACGGTCGAACGGATCACGGCCTGGGGTATTTCCGTGGGTCCCCGGCGCACGGCCAGGCCGTGATAGCTGGACCAGATGCCGATCACCAGGCCGGACAACACCCCCTTGCCGAGGGTGACCCACACGTCGGTCGTGTTGAGCGAAGCGAGCACCGAGGCGGTGTAGCGGCTGCCGCTCATGCCCTCACTGCCGGCCGCCAGGAAGCCGGCCAGCAACGCCACGGCATCGAAGAGCACGGTCAGGATGGTGACCGAGATAATGCAGCCCAGCAACCGCGGCAGAACCAGGTAGTGATTGGGGTCGATGCCCATGCCCTCGAGCGCCCGTACCTCCTTCAGCACGGTGTTGGTGGCCAGCTCGGCGGTGATCGCGGTGCCGCTTCGGCCCACCACGGCGAGCGCCGTCAGGATGGGCCCCAGCTGGCGCACGATGATGATGACGATCAGCCGGCCGATCAGGTCATAGGCCCCGACTCTGCCCAGCTCCCGGACCGCCATTGAGATGACCAGGAAGCTGAAGATGCCGGAGAGCAGCGCAATGAGGCCCACGGCCTCGACCGCGGTAAAACGGAGCTGGTTGAGCAGCAGCCGGCCGGTGACTGGCCGCCCCGCGCTCGGCAGCGAGAGGATCGCGCGAAACGCCTCAAAAGTGAAACGCGCCAGCCCACCTGTTCGGGTGAGCCGGCGCGCCGCGGAGCGCCCGATGACCGCGATCGGGGCGCTCACGCGCTTACGAGTTCCCCACCCTCTGCAGCCCTTCTTTGGCCTCGGTGTAGTCCGGGAAGACGACCAGGGCCCGATTATAGAATTCCGTCGCCTTTTCCTTGTCGCCGCGGTCCTGGTACAGGAGGGCGCGGCTGTAATAGGTCAGCGCTTCGGTCGGGATGTGGCGCTGGATTGCCGCCTGCTGGGCCGGCAACGGCGGCAGCTTGGTGTTCGCCATGATCGCCAGCGCGACTTCGTTGATCATGTCAAACAGTTTCTCCCGCTCCTTCTGGGACGAGACGACCTTGAGAATCTCGCTGGTCTCGACGTCCACGATACGGGCGTCGATCCGCATCTTGCCGTAGTAGTCGGTAAAGCCGCCCATGATCATGTAGCGGGCGCCGACGATCTTGCCGACCCGAGCCGCGGTCGCCGCGTCGACCCGGCCCTGGGTCGCGAGATTCTGTTCGCCCAGGATTCGGTTGATGTCGCTCCGATCCACGACGCGGGCCGCTTGATTTTTCGAGAGCTCGCTGATCAGCATGGCGGGAATGCCCTGCTGCAACGCCTCGAAGTCTTCCTTTTCACGGCCGTAGGAGCCGCCGTTCTCGAACGGCATCACCGCGATGCCGGGGCGGGTGTCCTGAGCCGAAGCCGCCAGCGGACTCAGAGCCGCGAGCGCCAGAGCGACCAGCATGGTCCTGCGCATGTCCTCTCCTCGTTAGAGGTTAAGTTGCATTCCTTCGCTGGCTGCATCCACCACGAGGTGGGGAGCCAGGTTCTTCGCATCAGCGCGTGCGCGCGCCAACAGGTGATCGATTGCCTCGTCGGCGTGTTCCGGCTCGTGGTGAAACAGCACCAGGCACCGGGCCTTGCACTCAGCCGCCAGCTCCACGGCCTGCTTCGGTGTCGAGTGTCCCCAGCCGGCCCGCTGGGCCATCAGCTCGTCGGAATACATCCCGTCGTGAATCAGGGTATCGACCCCGCCCAGAAACTTCACCAGCTCGGCCCGCCAGTTTTCGGGAACCGAATAGTTTCCCCCTGGACCGAGCTCGTTGTCCGTCAAGTACGCCATCGTCGGGCCGCCGCGAACCGGAACCAGCTTGTACCCCAGCGTGGTTCCCGGGTGCCGCAGCCGGAATGCCTCCACCGTAAACCCGTCGATTTCGAACGCCCCACCTGCGATTTCCGTTACCGTCAGCTCCGCGGCCAGGGCCCGAAGCGGAATGGGAAAAACCATCGGGTCCATCTGCCGGTCCAGGATGCTTTCCAGTCCGACACCCTCCTGGGCCGACCCGTAAATCCGGACCGAGTTGCCTTTCACATTCAGAGGCTGAAAAAACGGAAGGCCCTGAATGTGGTCCCAATGCGTGTGGGACAGCAGAATGTCTGCGTTGATCCCGGCGTTGCCGGTCTGAAGCAGGTCCCGCCCGAGGGGCCGAATTCCACTTCCCGCGTCGAGAATTACCAGCTCATCCTTGCGACCTGCGACGGCCACGCAGGCCGTATTGCCCCCATACCGGGCTGTCTGGGGGCCGGGCGTGGGAATCGACCCGCGCGTGCCCCAAAACGTAATGGTATAGGTCACGGTCTAATCTCAGGTGCCAGTTTCATGCCGCCTGGAGTGTCTCACGATTGCTGGTGAGGAAGCTCACGCGGGGGGCGTGAGGGCTCTCACGAGCGTCCTGCGGCAGCGAGCAGGGCCTGACGATCTTTGATGGTGATGTCTTTTCGGGTCACCTCGATCAGGCCCCGTTCCACGAAATCACGCATGGTCCGGGACACTGTCTCCCGGCTGGAACCGATCATCTGCGCAATCGTGTGATGAGTCATTTTCCGGCGGATCATCTCGCCGTCCTCCTCGGATGCAGCCCGGAGCAAGAGGTCCGCGACCCTCCCATTGACGTCAAGCAGCACCAGGCTGCCGATTTTCTCGTCGGCTCGGCGGAGCCGGCGGGACAGCTCGCGAAGCAGGCTGATGGCCACCTCGGGCGAGGAGCGAAGCCGGCTCTGAAAATCTTCCCTTCGGAGCACCAGCAGGGTCGAGTCTTCCATCGCGATCACGTGCGCCGAGCGCGGCGCGTCGTCGATCAGCGCCATTTCCCCGAAGAACGTCCCGGGTCCCAGCACAGAAAGGATGACCTCGCGCCCGTCCTCCCCGATCAGCACCACCTTGACCTGTCCCGAAGCGACCAGGTACAGCGAATCGCCGCGATCCTTTTCAAACAGGATGACGCTGCCTTTGGGATAGGTTTTTTCTCGAGTCAGCTCGGCGAAGTGACCCAGCTCGGCCTCGGGCAGGCTCTCAAACAGCGGAACCCTCTTCAGTACTTCTAGCGGAGATAGCGCCACCGGCAGCCTCACAATCGGAAGTTTGTGGCCGTACGTTACTTGCGCCCCGGAAGGCTGTCAATTCAAGCGGGGTTGCCCTGTACCCGGTGGGGGAAGTACATTTCCGGGCTGTCATTTCGTCCCAAGTCGAACCCGATCAACCGCTTAGCGGACCCGGGGCAAGGAGCGCCAAGTGAAGCCCGATCTACATCCCAAGTACGTTAAACTGACTGTGAAGTGCGCTTGCGGCAGTGAATTCGAGACCCGCTCGACCAATCCGTCCATTCACGTCGAAGTGTGCTCGAAGTGTCATCCCTACTTCACCGGACGGCAGCGCCTGGTGGATACGGCCGGCCGGGTTGACCGGTTCCGCCGCAAGTACGCGACCGACAGCACCACCAAGGCGCCCTCGGCCTAAGCGATGGAAGCCAGACTCCGCCAGGCGCTCGCCCGGGCGGAGGAAGTTGCCCGGGAACTTGCGAGCCCCGAGGCCGCTCGCGACGCCGCCCGATTCCGATCGCTGGGTCGCGAGCATGCCCGGTTAGGACCGATCGTCCGGTTGGCGGATCGGCTGGCCCGGCTGGAGTCCGACCTGGAACA
>JBDTTZ010000539.1:0-6192 GCA_040008015.1 Gemmatimonadota bacterium | reverse complement strand
AGCGGTGATGGGGCAATGAGTTAAAGATAGGCCTCAGGGAAGAGGCAAGCAACCCGACCGCGTTCAGGCTGGATCCAGCACCCCGCCCGCGACCAGCCCGGCCATCCTGGCAAGATCAGGAGCGGGACTCCGGTCGGCTATGAATGTCTCGATTGGCGGCGTGGCGCCCCGGATTTTCCGGTACAGCCGGGCGACACCGCGGCCGGGCTGCAACGGCTGCAGGAAGTCCAACCCCTGGGCTCCGGCCAGCAGCTCGGCGGCAACGACCCGCTGGGCATTCTGGAGAATCCGGCGAGCCTTGAACCCGGCTCCCATTCCCATGGGGACGAAATCCTCCTGGTTGGCATCGGTCGGAATCGAGCCGATGCTGGCTGGCATGCAGAGCGTGCGGGATTCCGCCACCAACGACGCGGCGGTGATCTGCACCATCATGAAACCGGAGCTCAAGCCGGGATCCGCGGTCAGAAATGCCGGCAGGCCCTGGGAAAGATCGGGATTCACCAGCCGCTCCACTCGGCGTTCCGCGATCGCCTGGAGCGTGGTCAGCGCAACAGCGAGGAAGTCCAGGGCCTGGGCTACCGGCTGCCCGTGAAAATTCCCGCCGGAGAGCACCTCCCCGCTTTCGAAGACCAGCGGATTGTCGGTGGAGGCATTGAGCTCGATGCTCACCGTGTCGGCCGCGAAACGAATGGCGTCCCAGACCGCCCCCAGCACCTGAGGCGTACAGCGGAGACTGTAGGCATCCTGGACCCGGGGATCGTTCTCCCGGTGCGACTCGCGAATCTCGCTCTCTGCCAGCATGTCCCGCATGAGCGCCGCCGCCGCGATCTGGCCGGGATGGGGACGGTTGGCGTGGATCCGCTCGTCCAGCGGAGTCGGGGTGCCGCGCAGCGCTTCGAGACTCATCGCCGCCGCCGCCACGGCGGTCCGCCAGAGCACCTGGCTGTCGTTCACCAGCAGCGCGAGGATCGCGGTCTGCGCCTGGGTCCCGTTGATAAACGCGAGCCCCTCCTTGGGGGCAAAGCGGAACGGAGCCAGTCCCTGCTGCTTGAGTGTCGCTCCGGCGGGGCTGGCCGCGCCGTCATCGCCCAGGACATCGCCCTCCCCCATCAACACCTGCGCGATGTGGGCCAGGGGAGCGAGATCCCCGCTGGCGCCCACGCTTCCCTGCTCCGGTACCAGCGGCACAATACCGGCATTGATCAAGGCAACCAGCGCATCGACCAGCGCCGGCCGCACCCCGCTGGTGGGACGCAGCAGCACGTTGGCCCGGAGCAGCATGGCCGCCCGCACGACGTCTCGCGGCAACGGATCGCCCACGCCCGCCGCGTGACTGCGTATCAGGTTCAGCTGAAGCTGGTCGAGGCGATCGGCCGCGATGCTCACGTTGGCCAGCTTGCCGAAGCCGGTATTCACCCCGTAGATCGTCTGGCCTTTGGCCAGCGCCTGTTCGACCAGGCCGCGACTTCGTGCCAGGGCGTCCCGAGCCTTCGGCGCGATGGTCACGGGAACATCGCCACCGCGGGCAAAGCGAGTCATGTCCGCGATGGTGAGATCCTGCCCGGTCAGCACAAGCGGGTTGGTCGGCATGGGCAGGAAACTAAGATGGGAGGACGGGAGGACGGTAGGACGGTAGGACGGCAAGATGGCAGAAGAAAAAAAACGGTGAGCGATCCTCTGCCCACCGTTCCCCCCACGCACCATCTATGTACTTCTGCGACCGCCGAAGTGCCGGCCGGCCGCTTTGCCGCCTACCGCGCCCGGATCAGCTCCGGGTTGCCGGGATCGGTCTGGAAAGCCCAATCCAGGATCAGGAAGTTCTGGCCCACGTGGGTCACCCGCACCGCGCCGTAGCGGAAGAAGCCGTCACCGCCATCCATCTCGAACACATAGCCCCAGCCGGGAAGCGCTTCGACACCAGAAGTTGGATAGCTGCCATTCGCCGCGTAGTCGATGCTGGTCAGGTCTTCGACCGGCACGCTGCCATACACGTTCACCCCGGTACCGGCCCGGACCGGCGTCAGGAAGAGAGTTCCCGAAACATCGCGCTCGACGGAGAAATCGATGTCCGCCAGGGCTCCGGAGCTGATCAGGCCCAGCTCATTGGCATCGCTGAAGCCATCATTGTCGAGGTCGCGCCAGAAACGGAAACCGCTGCCGGGAGTGGAATACTGCCGGGCATAGATCACGATGTTTCGGGCGTCCGGCCGCGGAGTATCCGACCGGATCGGCGACCAGAGACTCTCGAAGCCTTCGATGCTGATCGCCGAAACCGCGAAGCAGCGCGGGGAGCCATTAGTGAGCACTCCGGAGACGAACTCGGGGGCCACCGTGGACCCCTCGAGCGACCAGTTCGCGCCGCAAAGGCCCTGGTCCAGATCATAGGAAGCGCTATACACCCGGTAGCTGGCAAAGCCCTGGGGATCCGAGGTGTAGGGGTTGTCGGACCAGGTGAGAGCGATCGCCCGATCCAGACTGGTAGTGACCAGCGTGGCCGGCTTGTCCAGCGCGAGCCGCTCGTCAACGGTGACGGTGTTGCTCGGGTCACTTTCGCTCCCGACATCGTCCTCCGCCGTCACGTAATACTGAAGGTGGGGGATACCGTTGTCGTGGTAGGTGTTGGACGTGGTGGACCCGCGCAGCTGAAACGATTCGCCGGTGCTGCCCCGGGAGTAGATGTGCCAGACCGCCAGGGCAGGATCGTTGCTGAAATCCCAGCGCAGCAGCACTCCGGAGGGGCTTCCCGGCGTCCCGCTTGGCTCGACCGTGTAACTCAGATTGGTAGGTGGATCGATCAGGGGATCGTTCACGAACACATCCTCCCGGCACGCCATCGTCGAAAGGCCGAGAGCCGCGAACAGGAGATAGGGACGCATGGGACGCTCCAGAGAGGATTGACCGTGCTAGGGCAGACGGTATGCCACTCCGGGCTCTAGCCCTATAGCGTTGTCACCCAACGAGTTGTAATGGTGGTCCCGGCCCCGGCGATGTCCAAGAGTTCGGACAGTTCAGCCTATTGTTCGATCGTGGTCTGATGGTAATCGAACTTCACTTCGGGCAGGTCGCTCAAGAAAATGCTGAAGAAGAACTGGAAGTTGCCGTTGGCGTTGCGGGTGAAATTGAAGCTGGCTTTCCATTCGTGCAGGTCCCGGGTAAGACTGAGCCGGTGTGATTCGAACTTGCTGTCGGTGACGTTGTACTGCGCCTCCCAGGTCAGGCTCCAGAGCGGCGTCGGTGAGAATCCGGCACTGATACCCAGGTTCTGGCGCGGACTGATGTCGGGAATCCCGTCTCCGGGCGTCGGCCGGGTACGGGTCATGGTGTAATTGAAACGGGCCGAGAAGCCCTGGCCGGTTCGGCCCATGCCGTACTGGCTGGTGTTGTAGAGACTGGGCGTCCGGCGGCTCAGGTCCGGAAGCGTGGTGTTTCGCTGTGAGGCCTGGTTCGAGTTACCGGCGGCCGGGGCGGGAGCATGGCCCAATCCGAAAATCGAAAGCAGGGTGCGGAAGGTGTTGGCCGAGATCTGAACGCCGGCGCTCATGTTGGAGAGGAAAGGGTCGAACTTGGCCGTGTCGAAGCCGACCTGGCCCCGCCAGAGGTCATGGGTCAGCGTCAGGTCGAAGTTCGGCAGCAGGTCGCTCTGGAAGGTGTTGGTGATGCTGGAGGTGGTCCACCCGGTGCGACCCGGTTTCTTGGCCTGCTCAAAATCGTACGACAGCCCGCTGGTATTCAGGCTCAGGATCCGGAACTTGCGGAGGATGGCGTCGTCGGTGGTATCCCCCGCCGCGCGCCGCGCCTTTCCCTCAAACGTCTGCGACAGACTGATGGTGGCAATCTGGTTGGGGTCGCTGCGCAGGACCGGGGAGCGGCCGGGCTGGGAGATCGCCTGGGCGTATTCCAGCGGAACGTCCGCGGCGGGACGATAGGTCCAGCTGAAAATGGGCGAGATGCTGTGCCGGATGCGGCCAATCGGCCCGAACCCGGGGAAGAATCCGAAAAGGGTGGGCGCGGCGCTCATGCTGAAGGAGAACCGCTTGCCCTGGAGGACATAATCGCCGCCGGTGTTGCGATTCCGGATGGCAAAGGGAGACCCGGAAACGATATTGTCCACCCCGAGCACCGGCTGCACCTTGAAGGTGGAGCGAAACAGGGTGGGCAGATTGATTCCGGTGTCCCAGTCGAGCCCGGTCTGGAAGTCACCGTCCACGGTGCGGGACACCGTGATGGAGTCATTGGGAATCCCCGGCGTGTTGGGGTTTTCCACTTTGAAGGTCACCGTCTTCCGTCCGCTGTCCAGGCGATCGTTCAGCCGCAACGAGTTCCGCCAGTTGAATCCCCCGAATCGAAGCGGCGTGTCCAGGGTAAACGCGGTCAGCCTGGTATCGGCCGTCGCCCGGACGGTATCCACTCCGCCCAGCCCGTTGGCCACGAAATAGACCGGAGAAGGGCTGTGAAGGGTCTGGTCCCGGGTAAACGTGACCGCCGGTGACCAGGTGATGTTGCGAGCCAGGTCGAACGGCTTGGGGCTGATCGTCAGTGACGGCAGCGTCTGGCTGACGGCGCGGGTGTCGAGGCTCTGGGTCCGGCGGCCACCCAGCGCGATCGACCCCCAGCCGAAGCGCTTGTTGAAGTTGAAGGCGCTCCGGATATCCTGGGTCGACAGCAGCGGGTCGATTGCATTGCGGCGCTGGATGGTGCCGTTGCTCTGATAGTTGAAATCCAGGCTGAGCGTGGTATTGAGATTGAAGTTCTGGCGGTGGTTCCACCGGATGTTGGTATTGGTCTGGCCGGTGCCCTCCGACTGCCTGCTGTAGCCGAGGTTGCCCTGCACGAACCGGTTGATCCAGCGGTACTGGCCCTCGACTCCATACTGGGTGTATCGGTTGGAATACCAGTCCAGCCGCGCGGTCAGGTCGAAATACTCGTTGGGCGCCCAGTAGTAGCCGATGTTGGTGATCTGGCGATTGTATCCGGTATTGGGACGCACGATGTCATTGATGCCGAACTGGGGAATCAGGATCCCGGAACGCCGCCCCGGCCGGGCGTCCTGGAAAATGAACGGCAGCCAGAGTATGGGAACGTCGCGCACGTAGAGCACCGCCGGCCGCGCCACCAGCACGGTCTTGGAGATCCACTTCACTTCCCGCGCCGAGAAGTGGTAGTGCGGCACCGGGAGATCGCAGCTGGTGATCTCGCTCGAGGAGGCAAATAGCCGTTTCGAGCTGGAATCCTGAGCCAACGTGCCCCGCAGAAACCACCGGGTGCTTCCCTCCTGAAAATTGGTCAGCGCATCCGCGATCACCGCGCGCTTGATGCAGTGGTTGTAGCTGATCTGCTGCGAGATGACGACCTGTTCCCCATCGAACAGTCGAGGCCTTCCTCGAGCGACCATGAGGCAGTCGTCATCGTCATAGGTGATGGTGCTGTCGGCTTCCATGATCGACGTACCCCGCTGGGTGAGCCCGGCCCCCCGCAGTTCGATGCGCCGCTCCGGCGCCATCAGGGTCGCGGAGTCCGCCATGTAGCGGATGGACTGGTAGCGGGGGAGCTTGAGCAGCTCATCGATGATCGAGTCGGAGGTCGGAAACTGGCGGGTTGGCCCGGTGGGCAGTCCGAGTCGCGCGGCGGTGGCGGTGTCCAGCTGGTGAGGCACCCGGGTGGAATCTCTCTGGGGATACCGCGCCCGGCGCAGCGAATCCTGCCTGGCTCGTGACGTGTCGGCGCCGACGGGAGGTTTCCTGATCGGCACCTGCGCCTCCGTCTTCGAGGTCCCCGCGCCCAGGAGTGCCGCCACCAGTACCAGGGCGCCCGTGGTGTTCATCGCCCTGCGCTTGCGCCGGCGCTGGACCACGACCGATCCGGCAAAGCCGACCTCGTACAGAAAAATCAACGGAATTGTCATCATGATCATCGAGATGACGTCGGCACCGGGGGAAAGGATCGCGCCCGCGCAGCAGGCCAGCACGATGGCAAACCGGCGGAACTTGTTGAGCGCGGCGGGTGTGAGGATGCCGAAGATCGACAACAGGATGATGATCAGAGGCAATTCGAAGGAAATCCCCAGGGCCAGCACCACCTGGAGCAGGAAACTGAAGTAATTGTCGTAGGTAATGAACGGGGCGAGGGCTTCGGATTGAAAGCTGAAAAGCACCCGCAGGGTCTGGGGCACCACGTAGAGATATCCCAGCACCG
>JBDTTZ010000538.1:0-5077 GCA_040008015.1 Gemmatimonadota bacterium | reverse complement strand
TCGCTGAACGAGGTGAAGAGGACGACCTTGATGAGAATATTATAACTGCGGGAGATGAAATCCCTCTTGAATCCCCGAGTCGTCCTGGATTCCCGCATCAGCCGGGACCCGGTCGCCACGTGGTAGCCCTCGCCCAGGATGGCCTGGACCATCTTGGGCAGCGCGGCCAGCTCGGTAGAGAGATCCACGTCGGTGTAACACATCACGTCGGCATCGCTCTGGGTCCAGGCATGCCGCAGCGCCCGGCCCCGGCCGCGCTGGGGAAGCTGGACAAACCGCACGTTGGCGAACTGCTCGACCAGCTTGAGCGCCACCCGGTCGGTGCCGTCGGTGGAACCGTTGTCCACGACGACCACCCGCCAATTCCACTGGGGATATGCTGCGACGAACTCCCGCAACGTGGTGACGCTCTTCTCCAGCACATGCGCCTCGTTGAGCACCGGAATCACCACGTCAACCAGTGGTGGTTTTCCAGGCCCCGATGGCGTGGCGTTGGACTGCGTCATGGTGACCCCATTGGACGGCTGATGAGACTCTGATGCGTTAACGCAACATTAACTGGACCCGGGCCCAACAAAGCCACAGAAAATGGACCCGACGAAGTGCGTAAGTTATTTTATATCAGTCGCTTACAGAAACGCGCTTACCGGTAAATTGGCAAGTCCGGTGCCAGTAACCCTCTCCCCTGACCCCTCTCCCCGAACGAGAGGGGAACCGGGATGAGGTCTTTCTTTTGCCTTCTCAACTGATGTCGAACCGTTTCCACGGATTCCGGATTCTCCAGATCAGCACGAGGACCCCAGCCAGCACCAGGAAAATGAACGATGGCGAGACGCTGCCAAGCCACGGCGCGTACTGCGTGGCGGTCTTGCCGATGACGGTGAGCCAGGGGAGCTGGAGGCCTTCCAGGACGACGTGCTTCACGTTCTCGAATACCGTCCCCTGGCTCCGCACCATCGCCAGGGACCAGTTGATGACCACCGAGAGGATGACGATTCCCCATGCGACGGCCTTCGGCAGGCGAAGCAGTACCAGGGCCGCGGGGAGAAACATGAAGGGGAAGATCGCCGCGAGATAGCGAATGCCGGTCACCCACTGCAGCCGGGTGTACTGCACGATGCTGAAGAACAGGATGAATGCCAGCGAGAAGGCCAGGCAGAACAGCACTTCCCGGAGCGGCAGCCAGCTCCTGAACTTGCGGGCCGTAAAGGGCGCTGCGAGCGCCAGCAGGAAGAGCGGGGCGGTGACGAAGAGGCCGAAACGGGGATCGACCAGCAGCAGCCGAAAGAGGTCCAGGCCGAACCCGCCCACACCCTGGTAGCCGATGTCGGCCCATTGCACCGGCGGCATCCAGGCCTGGGGCGGGTGGAGGAAGTCGCCGAAGCTGGCGTACTGGTACCACCAGAGCAGCAACACTCCGGGCAGCACGCCGAGCGCGAACCAGAGGCAATCGCGGATGGCGGCCTTCCAGGAGACATCGTCCTTCCGGCGCAGCAGGGCGTAGAGTCCGAGCATTCCGGCGGCCAGGGCACCGCTGTAGTCGTAGAGAAACGCCAGACCGCCGAAGAGTCCGGCGACCAGGTATCGAGTGCGTACGGACAGCCGGATTCTCCCGGAAGGATTCCAGAGCAGCACGAACGCGAAGAAGCTCAGGATTCCGAGCCCCAGGTTCTGGTTCAGGTACCCGGTGCGGAGGAAGACCGGCGTGCCGAACGCGTAGAGCAGGGATAGCCCGATCGTGGGTCCCCGGGGCAACCCGACCCCGGTGAGCAGGGCGAACATCACCACCACGCTGAGGGCGCTGATCGGAGCCTGGAAGAACACCTGGGTGATCGCACCGATCAGCCCGAAGCGGATGTCCAATCCGCGGGCCCGGACTTTCCTGTAGAACTCCACCCGGCGCCAGCGGGGATCGTTGTAGGCGACGGTCGTGGTGTCCGGTGCAGCCTTGCGCGCGGCCAGGCTGCGAGACACCACCATGTCCACCGCGGGCTTGAAGAGGAAATAGGGAATCGCGGCCAGCATGGAGACGCCGGGGTTGGCCCCGTGATGCGCCCCTTTGACCGTCGCGCTGTCCGGGTTCCAGAAGATGTCGACGTGGAGATCGGCGTAGGGGTCCAGCCGGAAGGCGTGGTCGTCCACGATGCTGAGGACGAGATAGTGCTCCCGGACGAAGTCGGTCGCGAAATGCACCACATAGACCAGCCATGCGGTGAGAAACAGCCGCCACTTGATCGACCCCAGGCTCATAGCTTGGCCAGCGCCACGGGCTTGCCGGTCTTGCTGCTCTGGTACACGGCGTGGGCCATCTCCACCGCGCGAAACCCTGCCACTGCGTCCGCCAGGTTGGTCTTCTCCCCGTTCGCCATCCGGAGAAAGTCCACCAGCTCGTCCTGAAAGGAGACCAGCGCCGTGGAGGTCCAGCTCTTGAGCTTCTCCCGAACCATGATCTCGGGGTAGAACCTGCGGGCCTTTTTCCGGGGCGCGCCCGGCCGGTCCTGGGTGATCAACACGTTCTGCATCGGCGCGTAGGAGCCCCGCACCATGCCCTTCTCACCGTAGGCCTCGACGTAGAACTGGTATCCCTTCCACTCGGTCCAGGTGGCTTCGTAGGTCGCCGCCACACCGGATGGGCTCTTGAAAATGGCCATGGCGTTGTCTTCCGACCCCGGCACCTGGAGCACCCGGTTGCTGGCGACCCCGTACACTTCGCTCACTTCGCCCAGGACGAAGCGGGCCAGGTCGGTCATGTGAATGCCGACGTCCATCATGGCGCCCCCGCCCGACACCGGGGCCTTGTACTGCCAGTCAGCCCGGAAATTGTGGAGCCCGTCGTGCCCGCCAAAGATCCTCACGTGATCCACCGCGCCGATCTGGCCGTCGTCGATCGCCTGCTTCAGGAACTTCATCGCGGGGTAATAGCGGTGGTTGAACCCGGTCGCCAGGGTGCGGCCCGAGGCCCGGGCCGCATCCAGCATCCGGCGGCACGATTCGACGGTGTTCGACATCGGCTTCTCGCAGAGCACGTGGAGACCGGCGTGGAGCGCCGCCAGGACCGCTTCCTCGTGGAACTGAATCGGGGAGGACACCATGACGGCCTGGACGCCCGGCAGGCTCAGCGCCGCGCGCCAGTCGGAGAGCGCCTTCGCGCCGGACCCGGCGACCGCCCGTTCCGCCTGCGCAACCGTGGGATCAGCGACGCCCAGGAGCTCGGTGCCGGGGTTGGCCTTGATGCTCTGGGCCCGAAGCTGGCCGATGGTGCCGGCGCCGATAACAGCGAAACGCATTCAAGAACTCCAGTTCGGATTGTGATGGGAATGTGGGATTACGGGATCCCTCAATCCTCTACAACATGGGTCGCGAAGATCCCCCGATACTTCTTCCACTTTTCCTGATCGAACCTGCCATCCACCAGGCAGTCCACCGCGCTGTACGCCATGAAAAGCGCGTGGTGAGTGTTGTCGTGCGCGAAGAGGCCCTGGCGGCCATAGCTCAGCAGCCTGGGCACCTGTTCCACCCAGTGATCCAGCTTGCCAAAGGGAACTTCATAGCCCGTGGAGTAGATCGGGTAGGCCTGGCGCAACCGCTTGACGTGGACCGCGACCGGCGGCCGCGGCAGCGGGATTCCCGCCGTGGCAAGATCCTTCGCCACTACTTCGCCCAGCTGTTCGTCCGTCATGGTCCACCAGGGGTCGTCGGGCGAGCAGGGCAGCTCGGCGCAGAGCGTGGTGTGTCCCCTGGGCTCGGCGAGCGCCGCATAGTTCTTGGGTTCCGACAGCCGGGTAATGCTGATGTTGGCGGCCGGGAAATAATGGGCGTCGTACTCGGTGAACTGGTCCATGTCGAGCTCGAGGTACACCAGGATCATCGAGCGATACTCGATCGCCTTTCCCGCCTCCTTGACCGCTTCCGGAACGCCGGACGAGAGGGCGCGGGCCAGGATGGTGATCGGAATGGTGGACCAGACATACTCCGCCTCGACCACCCGGGTTTCTCCACCCTTCTCGGCGTGGATTTTCCACGGCTCCTGGTCGGAGCCGGGTGCATCCATCCGGGTCACCTTCCATCCCATCAGGAACTCCGCGCCAAGCTTCTTTGCGGCGTCCGCATAGGCTTCACTGATCTGGCCGAACCCGCGCCGGGGATAGAAGAACCGGCCCGAGCCCTTGGGCTTGAAGCCCGGCACCGCTGAAAGAACTTTCTTGATCAGCTTGCCGAATGATCCGGCCGACACCCGGCGCCGGGCCTGGATGCCGGAAAGCGTCGCCGGATCGCGGCCCCAGATCTTCCAGGCGTAGGGAAAGTAGAAATCGTGGCAGATCGTGGGGCCGAGATTCGCCATGAGTACCGAGGCAAAACTGTCTCCCTCGTCGCCGTTCTTTCGCAGCGCCTTGGCCGCCATGTCGCGGATGGTGCCGACCGCGAAACCCTTGTCGAGCTTGAGGAACAGGTCGGCCGGCTTGAGGGGGAAGTGGATCATCTTCCCGCGCAGGTTAATCCGCCCATGCCGCGGGCGGTCCAGCAGGTCATCGCCCAGCAACGTGCGAATGTCGGCCAGGAGCTCCGGTTCGCAGGCGGGGTGAAGCCGGTGACTGCCGTAGTCCAATCGCTGGCCGCCGGCCTCGAAGCTGCCGGCGTTCCCGCCGACCACCGGGTTCTGTTCCAGCACGGTAACCTGCGCCCGACCGCGGCGGCGCAGCTGGTACGCGGCTCCTACGCCGGCGGGGCCGGCGCCGAGGATGACGATGCGTGGTTCAGACATGGGGAGTCGATGCGCGGGCAAGCTTGAGGGGATGATCCATGTGAGACTTGGGCCGCCGGTTCAGGATGAGATAGGCCATACCACCCATCAGGCCGCCCGCGATCAGCACGGTCTGCCAGAGGAGCGAGGTGAGCACGCCAAGGGCCAGCGGAACCCCGAACGGCTTGAGCAGCGCGGCGAGGCTGGCTTCCCGGACCGCCAGCCCTCCCAGGCTGATCGGCATCAGGCTCGCGACTTTCGCGAGCGGCCAGACCAGGAACCACACCGAGAGCGGTACCCGGACGCCGATGTGGTGCCCCAGCCAGGCATTCAGCA
>JBDTTZ010000537.1:0-6606 GCA_040008015.1 Gemmatimonadota bacterium | reverse complement strand
TGCCCAGCCGGTACCGGTCCTGCGCCAGCCGCAGCTGGTCCAGCGCGGCGGCGCGATTGGCCGCCTGCACGATGATCGCCTGGTACGTCGTATTCAGGCTGAGGTACCGCGCTTCCACCTCGGCCCGCACCGCCAGGCCCCGGGCCCGGACGCTTTCATTCAGGTCTTCCTGGCCGGCCCGGGCCTGAGACACCCGCAGCGTCCGGCCGAAACCGGTGAAGATCGGCACCGAGATCGTCAGGTTGACCCGGAACGGCTGGCTCTGAAACTCAAACAAACCGACGTCGTTGCTGGACAGCACCGCGTTTCTCGACCCGGTGCTCAACTGGGTGCGGGTGGCATCTGAAAAACCGGCATCGCAGTTCAACGCAGGCAGCGGCGGCTGAGCGCCGGCCCGGATCTGGTTGTCGATGTCGCACTGCTGGGCTCCCGCCACTGCGCTGGCAAAGCTCTGGTCCAGCAACAGTTGATTATCCGTCACCCGCTGGGTAAATCCGCTCCAGCCGGCGCTCACCGAAAAGGTGGGCAGGTACGCCGAACGAGCCGATCGGGTGCCCCACCGCGCCGCATCTTCCCGTGCCTCGAGTGCCCGCAGCGAAGGATTCTGTTCCGCGGCCTGGGCCAGCAGCTGGCTCAGGTCATAATTCGGCGGCACGACCGGGAAGGAGTCGGTGAGCGCGACCTGGGTGACTGACACCGGGGGTACAATGCCGATCCGCCGGAACAGCTCCAGCTTGGCCTCGTTGTCCGCCTGGACCGACCGCAGCAGTGCCACCACGGCCTGGCCCTTCTGTACTTCGGCCTGTCGCACATCGATCAGCGTGGACTGCCCCACCTCGTATTTCGCCCGGGCCAGCTTCAGGAAGTCATCCTGCCGGACCACCTGCTGCCGGTTCACCGCGACCTGGGCCGAAGCCTGGAGCGAGGTGAGATACTGGCTGGTCACATCGAATTTGAGGGTGGAGGTCGCTCCCGCAATGTCCTCCTGGGTCGCGCGCTGGTTCGCCTTTTGAATCGCCGGAGCGCTCAGCACCGAACCGTTCAGCTGCCAGTCCAGGTTGAGGCCATAGAACGAGGAAACCAGTGCCGAGGTGTGCCGCACGAATCCACTGCCGAAGTTCGACTGGCCGGAACCGGTATAGCCGACGCCGCCGTTGACCGAGACCGAAGGGATGAAGCTGCCGTACGCATTGCGCACCGCCCACTTGGCCGGCCCCGCATCGTTCAGCGTCTGGCGGTAGGTCGGGCTGTTGACCCGCGCCTGCTCCATCGCCTCGGCTAGCCTGAGGCTGGCTGTGGGCGACACCGCCATGGTCAGCGTTGTGTCCTGCGCTATCCGGGTTGAGTCCTGGGCCAGCCCAACGGCGGGGAACGCCAACAGCATGAGCGCCAAAGCGTGACTGCGAACCATGTGCGATTTCCTTGTGTGAATCGGGTGGCGGCTTGTCCCCTCATACGGGGGGCGGTGTATGGAGGTTTCAGCCTGCGACGATCAGCCTATAATGCGCTGTCCCGCAAGCATTTGGAAGTGATCAGGACGACTGTTAGCGTCGAAGACGCACAGCTTCCAGACCGACCGCGGGGAACTCGAGACGCAGGATATGACCGCTGGCGTCCAGCCAGATGGAGCCGTTGATGTCCCCGGACATCACGATGCTGGACCCGGAACCGCCGTCGCCGGCCATCCGGCGGGCGGTAAAGGTGACTCGCCTTCCACTCTGGGGAAACACCGCCGTAACGACCTGGCCTTCCGCCGTGGCGAGCGGCGCTACCGCGGCATAGAGCGCGTAGGCGCTGTCAGCCAACCCGATGAGCCGGGGGACTCCGGGGTATTCCTGCACCTCTTCGGATCCGCCCGATAAGGAGGAGTGAATCCGAAGCACATTCCGGGGAGTGACCTCGGCGATGAACCGTCCCACCACCGGCCCCTGCTCCCGGGTGACCTGGATATTCGCGAAGCTGCCGTCACCCTTCTGCTCGACCGTTGCTTCCTGCGAGAGCACCGGAGCCACCGCGGGAAACCTGCCCCGGGTGACCAGCGTGGTGCCCTGGGCCCCTCCGGTCCGCCCCGCCCGGACCTGGAATTCCTCCCGGCCGATTTCCCTGCCGCCCTGCTTGATGACCAGGGTACCCTGGTCCAGGGTCTGGGCCTCGGCGCCCGTGGCAAAGGTCAAGGCGACTGCAATGATCAGATGGCGCATCAGGATCGTCCTTCCGTTTCGGTGACGAAGCCGAAGCAACGTTCTGCGATACGCTCCTCTATAAATCTATACAGGCGCTCGCCCTTCTGGGCCGAAGCGAGGCTGGGGAAGCCCAGGGAGCCCACAATGGTGGCAATCGGGCGGCTTTCCCCCCGGCGGTAGTGGGCCAGCTGGCGCGGGGTCAGAGCGAAGTCCTGGGCCTCGGTCATGCGAACCAGCTGGGGCGCTATGTATAATAGAAGCGAGGTATCGATCTCCCCCCCATGAATAGGGCCCCCTGGACGATCGGCCATGGAGGAGAAATCCAGCGCGAAAATGTCTACGACGTGGACCTTTGCTTCGGCGACCCGGATCGTGCTCAGGGCCTCCTGATGCGCCTCGCCGCCCTGGGCCGTCAGCACCACGAACTCCTTGACCCGGGCCCAGGTTTCCCATGATTCCACCAATTCATTCATCACCCGGTGCAGCGTCTTTCGCCGCAGCGTGGCGCCGCCGGTGAAGGTCCACCGGGTGGATGTGTTGACTCCATATTCGATGGTCGGCGCCCGCGGAATGCCGAAGCGCGCCGATAGATCGTCGGCCAATCGTTCGACAATGATGCTGTCGACTCCCAGCGGGAGATGGGGACCGTGCTGCTCGGTGGTCCCCACCGGAACAATCAACCACGGCCGCCCCACCAGGCGGTCGCGCACTTCGGCGGGAGTCATGTCCTTGAGCCGCCAGGGCCGTTTTTCATGAGCCGAGCTTACCCGGGGCAGATCATCGTGCTCGGTGCCGGGCTCGCCGTGGCTGAGTGGCTGCGTCATCCCACGTTCCTCTGGGTTGGTGTCCTGCTGCTGGCGGCTATCGCCGGCTTTGTGATGCTGTGGCGAACCGGTCGCACCGGCTCCCGGCTGGTTTGCATCGCGCTCGGCTTCCTGGCGTTGGCCACCACCTGGCAGCAGCGCCAGCTGTGGACCCTGGAGCATCGCTGGCCGGCGCTGCGCGAAAGCATGGTGGCCAACGCTCTCAATTCGCTCGACGGCGAATTGACGGCCGCCCAGCGACGCACTGAAGATGCGGCCGCTGCCGCTACTCTTGCCAGTCGGCTGCCCCTGGACGATGCCTTTCATTCCCTGGCCCGGGCGGTCCCCGCCGATGCCCCGGAGATGGGAATCGCCATCCTCCGCGCCGACGGCAAGCCCGAAGTGTGGGCCGGCCGCTTCCGCCTGGCGCCGACTCTGCGAGGCGATTCGATCCAGGGCCGGGCCGACGAGTTCTACGTCGTCCTGGAGACCCATCGCCACATCGCCGGAGGGAAAATAGCGGCGGCCAGCCTTCTGCTCTCGGCGTCGCCCGCCGTCCCCGACCAGCGCGCGACCCTGGCCCAGCGCTTTCACCGCCGCACCGGCGTGCAGCTGGAGATTTATCCGCCGGGCGGCGCGCCCCGGGGCGTAGAGGTGTTCTCCTACGACATCGGCACCACCACAGGCGATACCCTCAATCTCTTCTCGGCGCTGCCGCTGCCGCCAGAACAGGGAGCTTACAAGGAAGCCTGGGTGGCGCGATCAGGGTTCCTCGTGGTGGTCGCCCTGCTCGTCACCCTCATCCTTGCCATGGTGGCCGAGTCACTCCCGGTCCACCGGCTTCCGATTCTGCTGCTGCTGCTCTGGGTCTTCCTCCGGTCCCCCGCCGGAACCTACCTGGGACTCAAGACTTTTTTCTCTTCCGCCACCTTTTTTCGCACCATGCTGGGCCCGCTTTCGACGTCGGCAGGCCTCCTGTCGCTGGTGGGAGCCCTGGTGACCTTAGGAGGGATCTGGCTCTGGCGCAAGCGAATTGCGTCCCGCTGGTACCTGGGGGCCGCCGGCGCGATGCTGCTGCTGGTCGCCCCCTATGCCATGCGCGAGTTGGGGCGGGGCATCACGCCGCCCAGCAGTGGCGTGCCGCTCTCCCTGTGGCTGAGCTGGCAGCTCACGCTTCTGCTCGCCACGGCCGCGCCGATCGTGCTCGCGGCTGCGCTCTTCCGCGGCAATCGGCCGGTGGAGCGGACTCCACCGGTGGTGTGGGCCGGTGCGTTGATCGCCGTGGCGGCGACGGTGGCCGGCGTGTTTGTCTGGGCGCCTCGAATCGGCTGGCCGCCCTGGTACACTTTTCTCTGGACCCCGGCGTTGTTCATGGTCACCCGGCCCGCGACGCGCCGCGGCGCGGTGGTCGGCATCGCGGTGGTGGCCGGATGCGCGGCGGCACTCCTGACCTGGGGTGCGGTGCTGGAGGGCCGGCTCAACGTGGCGCGCAAGGATGTTGGCGGATTGGGAGCGGTGCCCGATCCGCTCGCGCTCCGGCTCCTCGAGTTATTTGGCGAGCAGGTCCGGCTCGGCCCGCCGCCTACCAATTCCGCCGATCTCTACGCGCGCTGGCGGGAATCCACGCTCGGTGAAGATGAGTATCCCACCCAGATGGGACTCTGGTCCACCGACGGATCGCCGCTGGTGGAGCTCCGGCTCGACTCGCTGGACGTGACCCAGCCCCTCATCTCCAACGTGGTGCGCAGTCTCGATCCTTCGCTTCAGCGCCAGACCTTTCAGATGCTCCGCACTCCCGGAATGCACTCGCTCCTGCTCGAGCGAGTGAGCCCCGGCGTCATCCTGAGCGCGGTGATCGGCCCCCGCACCCGGCTCATTGTTCCCGACCGGCTGGGCCGGTTGCTGCACAAGCAACCCAGCGATGCGCCGCTGTACGGTCTCACCCTCGGGCTCCCGGGCCCGGAGTCGGATTCCGCTGCCGCGCGGCTTCGCTGGGAACGGAACCGCTGGAAGGTGACCGGTCACCGCCAGCTGAATCTGCCGGACGGAATCCGCCAGGTGCACGCCGAAGTCAACCTGCGCGGTCCGGTCCCGATCTTCGTGCGCGGTACCATGGTCGTGCTGCTGGACCTGGGGATACTCACGCTGCTCTGGTTCGCGGCCGAGGTGATGGCGGGCTGGCCGTTGCGCGGCTGGTCCTGGCGCCGGATTCGCCGATCGTACCAGGCCAGGCTGGCGCTGACACTGGGTCTCTTCTTCCTGGTCCCCGCGATCGGTTTCGCCGCGTGGGGTTTCGTCCGGCTCAGGAACGAGGACGACCGCAGCCGCGACTTGGTGATTGCGCAGACGCTGCGGGACGCAGTGCTGGCTTCCGGCGGCCTGGACCAGGCTCCGCTTGGCGGGTTGGAAGAATCGCTCACCGAGCTGAGCCGCCGGATCAATGCCGAGCTCGGGTGGTATGACGGCGGCGTGCTGGTGGGTAGCAGCGCCCCGGTCCTCGAGGACCTGGGAATACTGCCGCCATTTCTCCCCGCCGATGTGTTCCTCTCCATGGCGACGGACGCCGACATGGAGCTGACGGCCGACGCGCCGCTCTCGCCACCCGAGCTGCGCATGGGATACCGCGTCGTCCGGCCGGCGCCCGCCGACGCGATCGGCATCATGACCACTCCGCAACTCGCCGTGGACCCCGCCCTCGGCGAAGACCAGGCCGATCTGGTCCTGGTGCTGCTCCTGGCCACCCTGGTTGGCGTGGCTGGAGCGTTGATCGGAGCCCAGCGTGCCTCGCGTGCATTGTCGCGGCCGGTCGCCGACCTGCGCCGCTCTGCGCTCGCGCTGGGCCAGGGCCAGGCCGCTGGGCTGCCCGCCGAGTCGCCACCGGTCGAGTTCGAAGAGGTATTCGGTGCGTTCCGTCGAATGGCGGCGGACGTCCGTTCCAGCCAGGCCGCGCTGGAAGCCGCCCGCCGCCGGACCGCCGCGGTGCTCGCGACCGTCGCCACCGGAGTCGTCGCCCTCGACGCGGAAGGGCGGATCCTGATCGCCAACCGCCGTGCCGAGGAGATTCTCGAAACTCCGCTGGCCGAGGGGGAGCGGCTTGAGCCACTGCTGCCGCCGGAATGGGAACCGCTGCTCCAGGCCATCCGGCTGACCGCGCGCACCGAGCAGCCTGATGTTTCGCGCGAGCTCGAGGTCCAGGAGCGCCGGATCGGCTTCCAGCTCACCCGGCTGGAGTTGGACCTCACCGGCGTGGTGGTGGCGCTCAACGACCTGACCGACGTGACTCGCGCCGAGCGTGTCCTGGCCTGGGGCGAAATGGCGCGCCAGGTGGCGCATGAGATCAAGAACCCGTTGACTCCCCTCCGGCTGGGCATCCAGCACCTTCGCCGGGTGTACCGCGATCGCCGGCCCGAGTTCGAGACTACCCTGGAGAACACCTCGACCCGCATTCTCGGGGAGATCGACCGGCTGGATACCATTGCCCGCGCCTTCAGCCGATTTGGCGCGCCCGCCGAATCCGCGGCTCCGCTGGAGCTTCTCGATATCGCTGCCGTCGCGGCAGAGGTCGTGCAGCTCTATCGGCTCGGCGAGGACGGCACCCGCGTGGAGCTGCGTTCCTCCGG
>JBDTTZ010000536.1:0-12014 GCA_040008015.1 Gemmatimonadota bacterium | reverse complement strand
CTCTCCTTTGATGACGCCCAGCGTTCGGTGACGTTCCGGGTGCTCGCCAATAACAATTGTGGTTACAAGGATCTCGACCCCGGCTTCCCCAAAGACTAGGGCTTCGTGATTGACATCAGACTCCTGCGCCAGGATCCCACGGCCTTCCGTGGAGCCCTGACCCGTCGGCTGGATCCTGCCCTGGGCGGCCTGCTCGACCGGGTGGTGGAAGCCGACCGGCGGCGGCGCGAGGTGCTGGTGCGCGTGGAAGCGTTGAAGGCCGAGCGCAACCAGGCCAGCGAGGAGGTCGCCCGGCTGAAGCGGGAAAAGCAGGACGCCACGGGGCTGCTGGCCCGGCTCAAGGCATCGGGCGATGAGGTCAGGGCGCTGGATACCCAGCTGCGCGCCATTGACGAAGAGCTGGAAGGGTTGGCGCTCAGGATCCCCAATCTCCCGTTGAGCCAGGTGCCGGACGGCGATGGCACGGGGAACCGTGAGATCCGGCGCTGGGGCGGGGTCCCCCAGCTCGCCTTTGCGCCGGTTCCCCACTGGGACCTGGGCGCCCGCCTCGGACTCTTCGATCTGCCGCGCGGCACCAAGCTGGCCGGGTCGGGGTTCCCGGTCTTCACCGGTCCCGGCGCCCGCCTGGTCCGTTCCCTCGCCGCATTCATGCTCGACCTGCATACCCGCGAGCATGGCTACACCGAGATCGCCCCGCCCTACGTGGTGAACCGGGCCACCATGACCGGCACCGGCCAGCTTCCCAAGTTCCAGGAAGAGCTTTACCACGTATCGGAAGACGACCTCTTCCTGATCCCGACCGCCGAGGTGCCGGTCACCAATCTGCGGCGGGACGAAATTCTCGATGCTGCCGAATTACCGGTGACGATGACGGCCTACACTCCCTGTTTCCGACGGGAGGCCGGCGCTCACGGCAAGGACACCCGGGGGCTCATCCGGGTGCACCAGTTCGACAAGGTGGAGCTGGTCCGCATCGTCAAGCCGGAAGAGTCGGCGCAGGAGCTGGAGACCATTACGTCCCATGCCGAGGCGGTACTCCAGAAACTGGATCTTCCATATCGGGTGATGCAGCTGGCCGCCGGCGACACCGGTTTCGCCGCCGCCTGCACCTATGATCTCGAGGTATGGGCCGCCGGCGTGGGTGGCTGGCTCGAAGTCTCCAGCGCGAGCACCTTCACCGATTTCCAGGCGCGCCGGGCGAACATCCGTTACCGCCCGGTCCCCGGTGCCAAGCCCGAATTCGTCCACACCCTGAACGCCTCGGCGCTGGCGTTCCCCCGAACCATCATTGCGATCCTGGAGAACAACCAGGAAGCGGATGGCAGTGTCCGGCTACCGGAGGCGCTGGTGCCCTACATGGGCGTCGAGCGCCTCCACCCCCGTGCCTAAACGGGCTCTCGGCCGCTGGGCGCCGGCCATCGTCGCGGCGCTGGTTCTCCTCCTCGCCGGTCTCAGCATTGCTTCATCGGTGATCGTGGTTCGGCATTTCCGGGCCGAAGCGCAGTCGATTACCCGACTGTCGTACGGCGTGTACGCGGCATTGAGCGATCCCCGCGAAGGAGCCGAAGCGAACGCGCTGGTGGAAATCGGGAAACGGGTCCGCCAGCTCGGCATCCCGGTCGTCATCACCGATACGGCGGGACGGGTGACCGCGGCCGACAATCTTCCATTCGATGCTCCGCTGGACAGTCCCCGGGTCAAGGCGTATGTGCGGGCTCTCGATCGAGAACACCCGCCTCTGGTCGAGGCCACCCTGGGCACCGTGGTGCACTACGGATCGGTCCCCGCCGAGCAACAGCTCACGATGCTGGCGATCCTGCAGGGCGCGACCCTGATCGTCGTGGTGGCCAGCGGCGTGTTTGCGTACCGCAGCGCGATGGCCGCACAACGCGACCGGCTATGGGCCGGCATGGCGCGGGAGGCGGCGCACCAGCTGGGGACCCCGCTCACCAGTCTCAAGGGGTGGGTGGAGCAGATTCGCTCCCGGCCCACGCCGCCGACCGGCCTGGCGGACTATCTCGCCTCGGACGCGGACCGGCTGGACCGGGTCGCGCAGCGCTTCGAACGGATTGGACACCCGGCGAAACGGGATCCTGTCGGATTGGGCGTGCTCGCCGGAAAAGTCGCCGAGTATTTCCGTCCCCGGTTGCCCCGGCACGCGAGTCCCATCACGCTCAAGGTGGACGCCCCCGGCCCGGGTCCGACCGTCCTGGGCGACCCGGTGCTGCTGGAGTGGGCGCTGGAGAACCTGGTCAAGAACGCGCTCGACGCGATGCAGGGAAAGACCGGGTCCATCATCCTGTCGGCTCACGCGAGAAACGGCAGCGCCGAGCTTCGCGTCCTGGACGACGGTCCCGGGGTGTCCCGCGACCTTCGACGCACCCTCTTCGAGCCCGGGATCACCACCAAGTCCGGCGGGTGGGGCATTGGCCTGGCGTTGAGCAAGCGCGTTATTGAGGACAGTCATGGCGGGGAATTGATACTGGAGAACACCGAAAGTGGAGCGAGTTTTCTGATCCGGCTGCCGCTGCACGAATCGAAATCGGGCTAGCCGTGCAGGGCAGATACTGGAGTGGCTGGGACCTGCCCATCGCGAAAACGCGAAAGGGCGAAAACGAGAAAGCCTGCTAAATTGTCATGCGGTTTTTCGCTCTTTCGCTTCTTCGCGCTTTCGCGATTGTTGTCAGGATGGGCGCCCCGGACCTGAGGAACGCATTCATAGATGGGAGTCTCCCTGTTGGAATCGCTGAACCCCGCCCAGCGGGAAGCCGTCGAGCACGTCGAAGGGCCGTTGCTGGTGCTGGCGGGCGCCGGGTCGGGGAAGACCCGGGTGCTCACCATGCGCATCGCGCGCCTGATCGACGATCACGGTGTCCCGGCTCATCGCATTTTCGCCGTCACGTTTACCAACAAGGCGGCCACCGAGATGAAGCACCGGATCGGCCGGCTCCTGGGCCGGGATCCGTCGGGGCTGTGGATCGGGACCTTCCATTCGCTGTCGGCCCGGATTCTCCGTCGCGAGGCCGAGGCGCTGGGGTTCACCCGGCAATTCACCATCTATGACGAGGACGACCGGCTCGGACTGATCAAGCGGCTGATGGAACAACGGGGGCACGACCTGAAGTCGTTCACGCCGCGGGCAGTCCAGTCCATGATCTCCAACGCCAAGAACAAGATGCAGGGGCCGGACGCCTTGCTGCGGGAGGCCCAGTACGACCCCTTCGCCAGGGTGGCCGCGGATGTGTTCAGTGCCCTGGGGCCCGCGCTCCGGGCGGCTAACGCCATGGACTTCGATGACCTGATGCTGCATCCCCTGACGCTCTTCCGGGAGCACCCCGAGCGCCTGCTGTACTATCAGCAGCGATTCCAGTTCGTGCTGGTCGATGAGTTCCAGGATACCAACGTCGCCCAGTACCAGTTGATCCGGCAGATCGGCGCACACGGCAACATTGTCGCGGTGGGCGACGATGACCAGGCGATCTACAGCTGGCGGGGTGCCGATGTTCGCAACATGCTGGATTTCCAGAAGGATTTTGAGTCGGTTGGAATGGTGCGCCTCGAGGACAACTATCGCTCCACCCAGACGATCCTCGATATTGCCAACGGCGTCATCGCGGAGAACGCCACCCGGCTGGGGAAGATCCTCCGGACGACCCGGGGCAGGGGCGACCCGGTCACTCTCCTCACCGCCGTGGACGAGCGGGATGAAGCCCAGTGGATTACCCGGGAGTTCTCCAACCTCCGCACCCGGGGTGACTGGGAATACCGCGACATGGCCGTGCTGTACCGGACCAATTCCCAGTCGCGCGCCTTTGAAGAGGCCATGCTCAGTGCCGGGGTGCCCTATCGCATCGTGGGAGCTACCGGGTTTTACGATCGGCGGGAGGTCAAGGACCTGATTGCCTACCTGCGCCTGATCGCCAATCCCGCCGATGACGAGTCGTTTCTTCGCGCGGTCAGAGTTCCCCGGCGCGGGCTGGGCGACACCAGCCTCGCGACGCTCGGTCGCTTTGCGACGCAGTGGAGCAAGCCCCTGCTCGAGACCGCCCGGGGGGCGGACCGGGTCCCGGAGCTTCGACCCAACGTGCGCGAAGGGCTCCGGAAGTTTGCCGAGCTGATCGATGGACTCAGCGCTTCGCTGTCGCAGTCCCCACCCTCCGAGATCCTGGAGGGTGTCATCCGGGCGATCAATTTCGAGGAGGTGCTCAAAGCGGAAGGGGCCGAGGGAGAGGACCGGATCGCGAATGTCCGGGAGCTTCTCACCAGCGCAGCGGAGTGGTCGGAGGACGTGGGGCAGGAGGACGAGGAGCGGGTGACGCCGCTGCAGCAGTTCCTGGCCCGAACCGCGCTGCTCGCCGCTCCTGACGATGTGAAGGGCGGTTCGGAGGGCGTGACCCTCATGACGCTGCATACGGCCAAGGGGCTGGAATGGCCGGTCGTCGCGCTGGCGGGGATGGAAGAGGGACTCTTCCCCATCCGCCGGGCCATAGACGCGGGAGACGTCGAGGAAGAGCGGCGGCTCTGCTACGTCGGCATCACCCGGGCACGCGACAAGCTGTACGTGTCCTGGGCGCGAGCCCGCCGCTGGGGCGGGAAACGGATGGACACCATGCAGTCGAGATTCCTGAAGGCGCTTCCCGCCCAGGGCGTGCGGGAGGAACGCACCTCAGGTCTCTTCTCGTCGGGGTGGCAGGGTCGAGGCAGCAACCGGTACAGCTCCGGCTGGAAATCGGACGCGGGCGATGCCTGGAAGGACGACGATTTCTCGGTGCCCAAGGCCCCCGCGCCGGACGAGCAGGAGAATCAGCTTGCGCCCCGCTATGTCAAAGGCGAGCGGGTCCGTCACCGGCACTTCGGGAGCGGCACCATCCAGGGGCTGCTCGGTGCGGGACGGGATCTCAAGGTCCAGGTAAGGTTCGACGACGAGGAGGTAGGGATGAAACAGATGCTCGTGGCCGTTGCGGGCCTGGAGCGCGACTGGGAGAGTGAATGAGCATCGGAAAAGATGAAGTCATTCACATTGCCAGGCTGGCCGAGCTGGCAGTGAGTGAACAGGAGCTGCCCAAACTGGCGGAGCAGCTGGGCCGGATCGTAAGCTTTGTCGAGGAGCTGAACCAGGCGCCCGCGGAAGAAACCGCGCCGGCCTACCTGGCCGGTCCTGCCACGACGCCGCTCCGCCCCGATGAAGTGAACCCGGTGCCGCTGAGCCGCTCACCGGCCGAGATCGCGCCGGCGTTCGTGGATGGTTTCTTCGTGGTTCCCCGGCTGGGCGCGATGGAGGAGGCTTGAGCGGGGAAGCGGGGAAGCGGGGAAGCGGGGAGGCAATGGCCCGGGAAACCGGTGCCCGGCTCAAGGGAGCTGAATCGCTGAACGCGGTGCTCGACTGGTCCCAGGAGATTCTCGACGCCGAGGGAGCGAGGGTTGACGCGATGAAGGCGCCGGGGGTGCTGCACGCCGTTCCCGTCGCGCTCAAGGACAATATCGTCACCATCGAGCAGCCCAGTACCTGCGCCTCCCGGATACTGGAAGGCTATCGCTCGCCCTTCAACGCCACGGTGGTCAACCGGCTTCGAGCGGCGGGCGCCATCATCGCCGCCAAGGCCAACATGGACGAATTCGCGATGGGCTCGTCCACCGAGCACTCGGCCTACGGCCGGGTGAAGCATCCGCTCGATCCCACCCGGGTACCGGGTGGCTCCTCCGGCGGTTCGGCCGCGCTGGTCGCGGCGGGCGTGGTGCCGGTCGCGCTGGGATCCGAAACCGGAGGATCGGTGCGCCAACCCGCCAGCTTCTGTGGCGTGGTCGGAGTCAAGCCGAGTTACGGACGGGTGAGCCGCTACGGACTCGTCGCCTTCGGCTCGTCGCTCGACTGCATCTCGGTGTTCGGCCGCACCGTGGAAGACGCGACGAGGGTGCTGAGCGTGATCAGCGGTCACGATCCGCTCGAAGCGACCAGCGTGGACCAGCCGGCGATCACGCCGGCGCCCGCGTTCGCTGGGGCGCAAGGCCGTCCGCCTCTGCAAGGCATCAAGATCGGCCTGCCGCGCGAGTACCTGCCGGCGGATCTCCATCCCGGGGTGCGAGCCGCGATGGACCGGTCGATCGCCGCGCTGAAAGACCTGGGAGCGGAACTGCGGGACGTTTCGCTGCCGCATTCCCGATACGCGGTCCCCACCTACTACATCGTCGCTCCCGCCGAAGCGGCAGCCAACCTGGCGCGATTCGATGGCGTGCGGTATGGGCCCCGGCACATCGAGCCGGCCGACGGAGATGTCCGGGCGCTGTACCGGGCGACTCGGGGCAAGGGCTTCGGGCCCGAGGTGCGCCGCCGGATCCTGGTCGGCACCTACGTGCTTTCTTCCGGCTATTACGACGCGTACTACGGCAAGGCCCAGCGGATGCGGGCTCTGATCGCCGACGATTTCACCCGTGCCTTCGGACCCGGGGGCGTGGATTTTCTCTTCACGCCGACCACGCCGACTCCCGCCTTTGTCGCCGGCGAGAAGAGCGAAGACCCGGTCGCCATGTACCTGGCCGACATTTTCGTGTGCGCGGTGAGCCTCGCCGGGCTGCCGGCCCTCAGCATCCCGATCGGGCGGGACCAGGGTCTCCCGATTGGAGGCCAGGTCATCGCGCCATATTTCGCGGAGCCCCGGATGCTCGCCGTCGCGGCGGCGCTGGAGAGCGCCGTATCCGCCACCGCGGAGGTGCGGTCATGACCTGGGAGATCGTGATCGGGCTCGAGGTGCATGTCCAGCTGGAGACCCGGAGCAAGATGTTCTGCGGCTGCGCCAACACGTTTGGCGCGCCGCCCAACACCAACGTCTGTCCGGTCTGCCTGGGGTTGCCTGGCGCCTTGCCAGTCCCCAACGCGCAGGCGGTGAAGCTGGGGACCCAGGCCGCGCTCGCGCTCGGCTCAACCATCCACCAGCGCAGCGTCTTCGCCCGCAAGAATTATTTCTATCCCGACCTCCCCAAGGGGTACCAGATCTCGCAGTTCGACCAGCCGCTCGCGACCGGCGGCGCGGTCGAGGTGGAGTCGCCGGAGCGGGGGCGGATTACCATTTCGATCACCCGGCTTCACCTGGAAGAAGATGCCGGCAAGTCGCTGCACGACCGGGTCCCCGGGAAGACCGCGGTGGACCTGAACCGGGCCGGTGCCCCGCTGGCCGAGATCGTGAGCGGCCCCGACATGCGGAGCCCCGCCGAAGCGCGAGCTTACCTTGTCGCCCTGAAACAGATCCTGATGTATGCCCGCGTCAGCGAGTGCAGCATGGAGAAGGGCAGCCTGCGGGTGGATGCGAACATGTCCATCCGGCGCGCGGGCGAATCAAAGCTGGGCACCAAGACCGAAGTGAAGAATATGAACAGTTTCGCCAACGTGGAGCGGGCGCTGGAGGCGGAGTACCAACGGCAGGTAGGGCTCGTGGACGTGGGGAAACCGGTGCAGCAGGTCACCCTGCTCTTCAATGCGGCGACCGGTACCGTCAAACCGATGCGCTCCAAGGAGGAGAGTCACGATTACCGCTACTTCCCGGATCCCGATCTCCCGCCGCTGGTGCTGGCGCCGGCCTGGATCAATGAGCAAAGGGTGTCGCTCCCGGAATTACCCGAGGCCAGGCGGCAGCGGATGATGGCCGGCTACGGGTTGTCGGCCTATCACGCGCAGGAGCTGACCCTGGAAAAGGCGCTGGCGGACTATTTCGAAACCGTGGTGAAAGCGAAGGCGGAACCGGCCAGGGCGGTGGGCTGGGTCCTGCGCGACGTGACGGCCGGCTTCCACGAGGGCGGAGGGTTCCCGGTCAGCGCCGAACGGCTGGCCGAGCTGATCGGCCTGGTGAAGGATGGCGTGGTGAGCGACCAGGCGGCGCGGCGGGTCTATGCCGGGATGGCGTCGAGCTCAGAGTCAGCGCGCGGCATTGCCGACCAGCTGGGCCTGGTGCAGGTCGGCGACAGTGATACGTTGGGCAAGTGGGTGGACGAGGTCATTGCGGCGAGCCCGGGAGAAGTCGCTCGCTATAAAGGTGGGGACGCGAAGCTCATCGGGTTCTTCGTGGGGCAGGTGATGAAGAAGAGCGGGGGGAAGGCGGACCCGAAGAAAGTGCAGCCGGTACTAATCGAGAGACTGGGGGACTGAGATTGTGGGATTGTGGGATTGTGGGATTGTGGGATTGTGGGATTGTGGGATTGAAGGAATTGTGGAATTTGGTCCTCCCCCAATTCCCCAATTCCCCAATTCCCTCAATTCTACGACGCCTTGTTCTTGCGCAGCAGCTTCATCGCCACGGCAGGCCAGTACACCGGGGTAAATGTCGGAAGCCCAAAATGCTTCTCCGCCGCTTCGTTCAACCGTTCCGCGTCCTTCCATCCGCCATCCAGCAGCGCTGAGCGCCGCATCGCCTTGGCTCGGCGGAGTGGGCTGGCGCCGTTCGGGTCCAGCTCGCGGGCCGGCCCGGACCCGTTCATCAGCATCTGCATGATGTACTCGTAGGCCAGCCCCAGGTGGCGCTCCACCACGTCGTCGGAGAGATCCCACCGGCTGACATCCCGCGCGGCGCGCATTCCGGTCTGCCAGGCCCGGCTCCGGGTGAGGTGCACCATCCCCCGAAAAATCTTCCGGTTGGTCTTCACGCTGAAGAGGGTGGGGCTGATGATCTGGTCGAGGTGCTCGTCCGCGCCGGTGTGATCCATCAGGATGAGGTCGCGCGCCTCGTGGGCGTAGTCCCGGTCCAGGTGGGTCTCGGCCCGGCTTTCCCAGTAGGAATGTCCCAGCGACTTGGTGCTGCTGGTCAGGAGCAACTGGCGGGGGACAAAGTAGTTGTGGGCGACGGTGTCGGCGGCGAGATGCGACAGGTAGCCCAGGCCGAACGCCCGCAGGGCGTCGCTCCTGGCGAGATCGTGCACTTCCTGGCCCACATGCCATGCATGGCTGTGCCGGTTGATCGGGGCGTACTTCTTCGCGAAGGAGGTGTCGGCCGCGATGTTGCCATAGAGGAAGTCGAAGGGAAATGCCCGGATGAGATCGCCCACGTTCCCGGGCAAAGAGCCGGCGGCCTGGAGGATGGACTGGCCCAGGAAGATGTGAGTGCCGGGAGTCCAGGCGTGCGCCACGGCTGGAAAGATCATGAATCCGAGACCCACGACCAGGAACGAAACGAGAACTCGTCCCCAGGTTGTCATTCCGAGAGAGCGCAGCGAAAGCGGAATCGCAAACCTGACGTTCCGAAAGATCTCGAGAATGTCCAGCTTGAGATCCCTCGCTACGCTCGGGATGACAATGGCTGAGCTCGTGACAAGGGTGCTCCTCAACGGCGGCGCTTCCGGCCGGGAAGGAAGCGGCGGATCTTGCCCAGCCAGCCTCCGCCGGTGCGCACGGTGCTCACCAGCGTCGCGAAGTCGAGCGCCGCTTCTTCCAGCTCTTCATGGACGACCTCGTAGAGCGCGTCCAGGTCCTGGAGCCGTTCGGTCACCCGGTCGGCACCCTGCCGGGCGCGGCGCCGCAGCCGGCGGCTGGTTCGCACGATGGCATCCGCCTCCTCCTTGAACTTTCCCACCACTTCCTTCGACTGTTCCGCGATTTCCCGGATGCTGCGGAACGCGGGGATCAGGTCGTCATCGAGACCCGCGAGCACCCGGCCCATCAGCTTGAGCTGCTCCGAGCTTTTCTTCAGACCCCAGACAATGCCGATGGCAATCGTCGCGAATGACAGCGCAATGACGATCAAGGTCACCACGGCCACGGTGCCGACCCAGGCCGGCAACGCGACTTGTGTCTGCTGCAGATACGCAAGCAACATCTGTCCACCTTTCCCCAAGGGACGGGTGCGGCCACACCCAATCCAAACATAATTGAGGATTGAGGATTGAGGATTGCCGATTGACCCGCCGGGAGGCCGGACACCGAGCCGGACCCTTCAATCTTCATTCCTCAATCTTCAATCCTCAATACTTGACCCACCCCAGTGAGGGGGTGACTTTCCTCACCATATGCCTCCTCGCTTCGTCGTCCAGGGCGGTCGTCCGCTGGCCGGGACCGTACGCCCCAGTGGCAACAAAAACGCGGCGCTGCCGATTCTGGCCGCGACCCTGCTGGCCGACGGCCCGGTCGTGCTGGAAAACATCCCACGGATCCGGGACGTCGAGACCATGGTGGCGCTGCTCGCCGACCTCGGTGTCGAGGTGGTCTGGACCGGGCCTAATACGCTTACCGTGGACAGCCGGGCCGCCACGCCGAAGCCGCTGGACCCACTGCTCTGTGCCCGGATCCGGGCCTCTATCCTCCTGGCCGGGCCTCTGCTCGCCCGCTTCGGCTCGGTGACCTTGCCGCCACCCGGCGGCGATGTGATCGGCCGGCGCCGGATCGACACCCATTTCCTCGCACTGGAACAACTTGGGGCCGTGGTGACGGTCGGCGACCAGTTCAAGCTGGAGGCCAAGAGCCTGGTCGGCGCCGAGATCTTTCTCGACGAGCCCAGCGTCACCGGGACGGAGAACGCCCTGATGGCCGCCGTCATGGCCAAGGGCCGGACCGTCATCAGCAACGCCGCCGCCGAGCCGCACGTGCAGGACCTGGCCCGGGCGCTCATCGCGATGGGCGCCCACATCGAGGGAATCGGGACCAACGTCTACACCATCGAGGGCGGTACCCCGCTCCAGAGCGCGAGCTACCAGATCGGGCCCGATCATATTGAAATCGCCAGTTTCATCGGGCTCGCGGCCGCGACCAACAGCCAGATCACGATCGACCCGGTGCGGGGAGAAGATCTCCGCAGCACCCTGCTCGGCTTCGAGCGGCTCGGCGTGCGGCCCCGGCTGGACCAGCAACAGCTCCACGTGGATGCCGCGCAGGAGCGGCGCATTCGCTCCGACCTGGGCGGCCACGTCCCGAAGCTGGAAGACGGACCCTGGCCCGCGTTCCCCGCCGATGCCATGTCCATCGCAATCGTCACCGCGACTCAGTGCACCGGCATGGTCCTCATCTTCGAGAAGATGTTCGAGAGCCGGCTCTTCTTCGTCGACAAGCTGATCGGGATGGGAGCCAGGATTGTGCTGTGCGATCCGCACCGGGCGGTCATTTCGGGTCCTTCGGCCCTGCGGGGCGGCACCGTCGAGTCTCCGGATATCCGGGCCGGCATGGCCATGCTGCTTGCCGCGCTGGCAGCCGAGGGCACCAGCACCATTTACAATGTCGGGCAGATCGAGCGCGGCTACGAGGCGATCGACTCGCGGCTCCGCGCGCTCGGCGCCGACATCCAGAGACTTGAGGAGTAGTCAGGACATTGCTCGCAAGAATGTGGGACTTCGGGACTACGGGATTGTGGGAATAGCCCTGAAGCGCCCATTCCCACAGTCCCAGAATCCCAGAGTCCCATATTGCTTCCAGGCAATTCCCGCTCAGCATGTCATTGCTTAACGAAGTTTCGGTTCCCGGCAGTGTCCCCCGCTACGAAATCCCCGGCTGGCGCGAGCGCTTCGGTGTCGTCGCCGGGATCACCGGGCGAGGCGGTGGATCCAAGCCCTACGACCTTGGGCTCTGGACCGGCCAGCCGGTCGGCGAGGTCATGGGTCGCTGGCGGGAGCTGCGGGCCGCCGAGCCCGGCTTCACGGCTCACGTGCTGGGGAATCAGGTCCACGGGCGGGAAATCCGGCGCCAGGAGGGCGGGGAAGGCTGGATCCAGATCGAAGGCGTGGACGGCCACGTGACCGTCAGCCGCGGAGTCATGTTGTACGTGACCGTAGCTGACTGCATCCCGGTCTACCTGGTCGCGCCCCAACACCGGGCGATTGCCCTGCTCCACGCCGGGTGGCGGGGGACGGCGGCCGGCATCCTCGAACGGGGGGTTGAGGCGATTTATCAACAATCGAAGGCCACACCAACAAAAATCGTAATGCATTGTGGTGTTGGTGTTTGCGGCAAGTGTTATGAAGTAGCATCTGAAGTAAATAACGCATTGGGAGCCGTTGGTATTTTGTCGTCACCTGGTCACTTCCATGTGGATATCCGCAGCGTTCTG
>JBDTTZ010000535.1:0-6326 GCA_040008015.1 Gemmatimonadota bacterium | reverse complement strand
GGCCAGCGATGCCCGGGCCCCAGCACGTACCACGGGCGGAGGATCGTGGCGCCGAGTCCGCTGCTCTTGATGATTTCCTCGGCCCGCATCCGCGCGGCCACGTAGGCTCGCATGATCGGCGCAGGATGGGCGACACTCACGTAGACGAAGTGGCGAATCCCGGCGACGACGGCGGACGGCACCGCGGCCTGGACTGAGGCGAGGTCCACCCGGAGAAAATCCTGGGCCTTGGCCGGCGAGGGATGGGAAACGCCTACCAGGTGAACGAAGGTGTCGGATGGCGGGACCTGGGTGGCGTAGCTCACGCCGTGAAGCGCGTCGCCGGTGATCGGCTGGGCACCGGCCGGCAGTCTCTGTTCCGAGCCCGGGCGGGCCAGCGCCCTGACCTGGTGGCCGCGTGCGAGCAGCGCGCTGATCAACCGGGTTCCGATGTACCCGGTCCCTCCGGCGACGAAGACGTTATGCGGGGAGCTTTCCATATCGTGCCATGGTCATTTCCGCGAGAATGGCGAGCGCGATTTCGGCCGGTTCTTTGCCGCCCAGGTCGAGGCCGATCGGTCCATGGAGCCGGGCGAGTTCCCGGGGACCGAAACCGGCGGCGCCGAGCCGTTCGCGGCGGGCGGCCTGGGTCTTTCGGGAGCCGATGGCGCCCACGTATGCCGCGGCCGAGCGAAGCGCCAGGCTGATCGCGGGGTCGTCGAACCTCGGATCGTGGGAGAGGACGCAGACGTAGGTGGCAGCATCGATCCCGACTCGGGCGAACGCCTCCTCCGGCCAGCCGAGGATCAGCTCGTCCGCGTCGGGGAAACGTTCCCGGTTGAGAAAGCTGTCACGACCGTCGGCGACGATGGTGTAGTAGCCAACCTGTTTCGCCATGGGGACCAGCGTCGCGGCCACCTGGACCGCGCCCACGATGAGCAGCCGGGGCTGGCGCGGGATCATCTCGATGAAGACGGAGGACGTCACCGGCTCCTCGCCCAGGGTCACCACGCTGCTGCTCTGGGTCCGAAACGCCGCCCGGGCCGCAGTAGCAAGGCCCGGGATCGAGTCCACCGGTCCTTCACCGGTTCCATCCTCGCGGAAAAGCCAGGCGCTCCCCACCGGCAACCTGCCGCCCAGCACCGTGGCCACCACCGCGGCCGCCGGATTGGTCACGGCTTCGCGAATGTAAGGCCGAATATCCGGCTCGATCAGCACCTCGATGGTGCCGCCACAGGCGAGGCCGATACTCCACGCCATTTCGTCGCTGACTCCGTAGCGCCGCACCCGCGGCTCGCCGATTCTCATCGCATCCTGTACTTCGCCGGCAATCGCGGCTTCCACGCATCCGCCGGATACCGATCCCGCCATCGCGCCGTCTTCCCGGACCAGCAGGGTGGCGCCGGGCTGGCGCGGTGCCGATCCGCGGAGCGCGGTCACCACGGCCCGCCCGATTCTCCCACCGGCGGCCAGGGTCTGGAGCGCGGCAGCCAGGTCGCGCGTCATGCCGCGGCCTCGGTGGCTGCGACGAATCGTAGCCAGAATCTTTCGGTCAGGTCCCGCGCCAGGGCTTCCAGTCTCTTGCCGGCGATGCGGGCGAGAATTCCACTGATCTCGGTGGTGGCATTCCAGCTCAATCCGGTGTGACCATTGGGCAGCGGCTCCAGGTGCACCCGGGAGTCCACCCGGATGGCCGACGCGGTCGCCTTTCCCCTGGCTCGCATCTTGAATTCCTGCTGGGGCACCAGGTCGTGCAGCTCGACGTGCATGGTGAAATCGACCTTGAAGGAGCCGAGCTTGATGCCGGTGATGACCTGGAAATGGTTGGGATCCTGGACTACGACCCGCTGCACTCCAGGGCCGGAGGCTCCAACGATCATCGGGTCGGTGAGACGGTCCCAGACCGTAGCGATGGGCGCCCGGGTTTCGGCCGCTCCGCTAAAAGAGAAATTCATGATGATGGAGAGGATTGCAGGAGATCATGCGGGGTGTCCATGTCCGGGTTGCTGCCGGCGACCTCAATGGTGAGGACCAGCTCGGGATGTTGCTGGAAGATCGTCGAAAAACCGGTGTCGCCCTGGAGCCGGGACGCCAGGGGCCATAGCGTCGAGCCGAGCAGGACCGGATGGTTGGGCGTGCCGGGTTGCTCGCTGTAGCTGGGTCGCAGCGCCGGCGCTTTTCCATCCCGCCAGGCCCGGACCAGCTGGCTGATGACGTCGCCCCGAACATGGGGCTGATCGCCCGGGAATACCAGCACCGCACCGGCCTGGCGGGTCGCCTCTGCTGCGGCGATCCCGGCCCGGAGCGATTCGGACATGCCGCCGTCGGCGTTGGTGCTCTCGACGGGGGTCAGGCCGCCCTGCCGTGCCAGCTTCTCGATGAGATCTGCCCCGGGGCGGTGAACCACGAACCCGCCGGCCAGCGTTCCCTGGCGCACTGCGGCGGCCACGGCGCCGATGACGTGGGCGATCAGCGGCCGGCCCAGATACTCGACCGTGAGCTTTTCGCGACCAAATCGTTCCGCCTTCCCGGCAGCCAGAATGACGCCATGTACTGAGGCTTCGCCCATGCTCTAATAGTATAGTGCCGTTACATTTGGCGAAGTATTGGGGTGTAGCTCAATTGGCAGAGCGCCCGGCTGTTAACCGGGAGGTTGCTGGTTCGAGGCCAGCCGCCCCAGCTTGCACTCTGCTGTCATTCCGAGGGCGCAGCCCGAGGAATCTCAAGGTTTCCTGCATCGCCGGCGGACCATGAGAATCGCTCTCTTTTCCGAAGTCTACTGGCCGATGGTGAGTGGCGTCGGCGTGACTCTCGTGCGCCTGGTTGACGAGCTCCAGGCCCGGGGGCACCAGGTGCGGGTCTATTCCGCGAACTATGAGCTCCCCGCCGGCACAGTAGACCGCGCCGAGGTGCATCGCTCGGCATCCATCCCGTTCTTCCTGTACCCCGACGTACAGTGGGCCTTTCCCCGGCATCGCGCCATCCTGGAAGACCTCGTCGCCTTTGGTCCGGACGTCATCCACGTGGCCACCGAGTTCGCCATGGGAGCCGCCGGTCTCAAGGCCGCTCGCCAGCTCGGCATTCCGGCCGCCGCATCGGCGCACACCGACTATGAGAAGTATGCCGCACGCTACGGGCTCGACTGGATCATGGGCACGGGCTGGCGGTACCTGCGATGGTTTTACCGGCAGACCGGCGTGGTCCTCTGCCCGTCCGGGGTCTACGAGCGGCACCTGAACGCGCGAGGGATTCGCAATACCGGTATCTGGACCCGCGGAGTAGACACGGAATTCTTCCATCCCCGCCACCGGAGCGAGGCCTACCGCCAATCCCTCGGCCTGGGGCCACGCGATTTCCTGGTGACCTACGTGGGGCGGATCGCGCGGGAGAAGGACCTGGACCTGCTGCTCCAGGCCTGGACGATGCTGGGGCGCCGGGACGATGCGCGGCTGGTGCTGGTCGGGCGGGGTCCCATGGAGGCCGAGCTGGCCCGGCGCGAGATTCCCGGGCTGGTATTGGCCGGCCTCAAGGAAGGAGTCGACCTGAGCGCGGCTTACGCGTCGGCCGATATCTTTGCGTTTCCATCCACCACCGAAACCTTCGGCAACGTGCTGCTGGAAGCGATGGCGTCGGGATTGCCCTGCCTTGCCGCGGCGGCTGGAGGAGTCGTGGAGTTCGCCCGGCATGGCAGCAACGCGTGGCTGGTCGATCCGGGCAGCCCGGCCGCCTTTGCGGCGGGCCTCGACCGTATGTTGGCTGATGAAGATCTGCGGCGGGTACTGCGGACCGGCGCCCGGCAGACCGCGTGCGAGCGCCGCTGGGACCTGATCTTCGATGACCTGGTGGAGCAGTACCGTGGGCTGGCGGAGGGATTCGTCGAGGTACAGGCTGCGTAAACTGATCGACGTGAGTCATACGGTCGAGCACGGGATGATCACCTACAAGGGTCTGCCGGCTCCGATCATTTGCGACTACCTGAGCCGGGACGCGTCGCGCGCCCGCTACGCCGCGGGCACCGAGTTTCAGATCGGCAAGATCGAAATGGTGGCCAACACCGGCACCTATGTTGACAGCCCCTTCCATCGCTATTCCAACGGCAAAGACCTCTCCCAGCTCCCCCTGGAATCATTGGCCCACCTGGAGTGCCTGGTCGCCCGGGTATCCGGCAGGAAGGAACGGCCGATTGACCGGCTTCCGTTCTCCCCGGACCAGGTGCGCGGACGGGCGGTCCTGGTGCAGACCGGGTGGGACAGGCACTGGCGCACCGACCAGTACTTCGAGGGTCATCCCTATCTCACTGGCGAGCTGGCCGAATGGATGGTCAAGGCGGGCGCCGTCCTGGTGGGAATCGATTCGTTCAATATTGACTGCACCGATACCGGGGAACGGCCGGTGCACACCACGCTGCTCGGGCACGACGTTCCAATTGTGGAGCACATGTGTGGATTGGAGGAGGTCCCGGAACGAGGTAGCAAGTTCTTCGCGGTACCGGTGAAAGTGAAGGGATTTGGAACCTTCCCGGTACGGGCGTTTGTCGTAACCTGAGCCCTTCGGCTAAAGCCGAGGCTCGGCCACACTCTTGTCGCTAAAGCGACCCTACCGCCTTACCGCCTTACCGCCTTACCGCCTTACCGCCTATCGCAATATCGCGTAGCTCAGCGCCGCCATGGCCGCGCTCATTGGAATCGTCAGGATCCAGGCCCACACAATCCGTCCCGCCACACCCCATCGCACCGCCGACATCCTTCTGCTTGCCCCCACACCGACGATCGCGCCGGTGATGGTATGGGTCGTACTCACCGGGATGCCGAAATGCGAGGCCATGAGGAGGGTGATGCCGCCCGCGGTTTCGGCGGCGAATCCGCCGAACGGCCGGAGCCGGGTGATACGCATGCCCATCGTCTTGACGATCCGCCAGCCCCCGGTCGCGGTGCCCAGCGCGATGGCGGCGTGGGCGATCAGGATGACCCAGAGCGGAATGGTATCGGCGTTGGGGATGAACAGGTGGCGCAGGAACCCGGTTTGACTGACGAACTGCGCCTGGGTAGCGACCAGGATGCTGACGATGATGCCCATTGTCTTCTGCGCGTCGTTGGCGCCATGCCCGATCGAGTAGAGCGCCGCCGACGCCAGCTGGAGCCGGCGGAACAGCTTCTCGGTGCGGTTGGCGTTGCGGCGGTATACCATCCACGAAAGGGCGATGGTAAGACTGAAGCCGAGCACCATGCCGATCAGCGGCGACAGGAATATGAAGAGAATCGGCTTGACCCATCCGCCGACGATCAGCGACCCCAGTCCCGCCTTGGCGACCGCGGCTCCGCCCAGCCCGCCGAGCAGGGCATGGGAAGAAGAGGAGGGGAGCCCCAGCCACCAGGTGATGAGGTTCCAGATGATGGCACCGATCAGGGCCGCCAGAACCAGGTTGGGATCCACCACGGCGGGGTCTATCAGCCCCTTGCCGATGGTCTTGGCGACCGCGGTGCCGACGAGAAATGCCGCTACAAAATTGAAGAATGCCGCCCAGACCACGGCGACCCCGGGGGAGAGCACCCGCGTCGATACCACCGTGGCGATCGAGTTGGCGCTGTCGTGGAAGCCGTTGATGAAATCAAAGAGCAGCGCAACGCCAATGATGATGATGACATAGGTGACGGTGCCGTGCATCGTCAGCTGTGTTTGATGGCGATGGACTCCAGCACGTTGGCCACATCCTCGGCCTGGTCCAGCGTTTTCTCCAGGGTATCGTAGATCTCCTTCCACTTCATCACGGCGAGCGCCTCGGTGCGGCCGTCGAACAGCTTGGCGAGCCACTCGTGGTAGATGGCGTCTCCCTCTTCTTCCATTCGCTTCACTTCGATGCAGGCGTCGATCACCACCTGGGTCTTGCCGCCATCGAGCACCATCACCGCCTCGAGCAGCCGCTCGGTGGCGCGGTGCACCACCTCGGCAAGCATGACGGCGCCCTTGGGCGCTTCTCCAGGGCGGAAGATCACGGTGCGCCGCGCCGTCCCGTCGATCCGGTCCAGGATGTCGTCCAGGCGGGAGGCCAGCATGTGAATGTCCTCCCGGTCGAGCGGGGTGATGAAGGTCCGGTCCAGCCGGGCCACCACCTGGTGGGTCAGTTCATCGGCCTGGTGCTCGTAGCGCTTGATTGCTTCGGCGATGGGCCCGCGGCGGGCATCCTCGGCGGTAATCAGCTCTCTGAGTTTTCCAGCCGCCTCGACGTTGAGCTTGGCGACCTGGGTGAAGAGATCGAAGAATCGTTCATCGCGGGGAAGGAGACGCACCGGGAACTCCGTGAGGTGAGAGCGGGCCAAAAAATACCCGGCCGCGGGTCGTGACACAAC
>JBDTTZ010000534.1:0-8821 GCA_040008015.1 Gemmatimonadota bacterium | reverse complement strand
GGGACCAGAAATACAAGGCGAAGCAGGCGATCGACGGATTTTTCGTGCGGGCGGGAGACGTGCTCCAGGCGGCGACGGTCTTGGTGGGGACGACCTGGCTGGCCTTGCGACCCCAGGGGTTCGCGAGATTCAACATCGTGCTGGTGTTGATCTGGTTGGTCCTGGCGTGGCAGGTGGGCCGGGAGTTCCAGAGGAGGACGAGTGCGGCGAAATTCTGCGAAAGCCACGAAAAACAATATTAGTGTTTCTTCGTGAATTTCGTTCTTTCGTGGTTTTCGTGAGGAACAAAAACGCAAAACGAGTCTACAATCACTACGCGTTACTCTGTTCGGCCCGCACTTTTTTGCGCAGTTCTTCCAGGTTCAAGGCGATGGACTGATTGGACGCCATCAGGTCGGCGATGATCGCCTCCCGGTCCCGGGTCGCTCCCCGGCCGGTGCGCCGGTCTTCGAGGAACGGCCAGAGCCGGCGCCGGATGGTCTCGGGCAGGGCATTCTCCAGGTATTCCAGTGCGGTGCCGCGCAGCAGGTCGTCATCGGTGAACAGTCCCCGGTAGGCGATCTTGAGTGGTGCCGCGGGGAGCACCAGCGAGAGCATGGTGAAGACGTGCTCCATGCTGCGACCGGCCCGCTCCCGCAGGAACTCATCCATCAGCGGCGCCTCACTGGCGTCTTCCAGCTCACCCAGCAGCCGCTGGCTCTCCCAGATACTCCGGTCCACCGTCACCTCGCGCTCCACCGCCGCCAGCACCCGGTCGGCGGGCACCGCGAGACCATGCCGCTGCTGCAGCTCCACCAGCGCCCGGCCGGTCCGGTAGCGCACTTCGAATCTCTTGTCCTGGAGTCCAGGCAACAGCCCGTCCACGGTACGGCCCGAAGGGGCGGAAATCAGGATGCCGGGAATCCGGCGCCGCACGCTGAACTCCTGCTCCGGGTCCAGCATGGCATCGAGCAGCTGACCCACGATGGATGGTGCGATGCTGCGGAGCCGGTCGGCTGCGCTGCGGGCAACCTCATCCCAGGCGAGCAGCGGTATCACGTTGGGCACCAGCTCCGGCGTCAGGGGCCCGATCTCGAGCGCGGCCCTGACCCGGCCGCGATCCCCGGAACGAAGCTCCATGATTCGATGCAGAGTCGAATCGACGGGCTCTGCGGCAGTGAGACCCGCCGGGCCGGCCGGCTCCATCACCGGCATCGGCTCCGCGCTCAGGGTCTCGACCCCGGCGAGCTGGCTCAGGTCTATCGTGTTCAGGGTCTCAAAGTTGGTGGGATACTCCATCGATTCCGCCGCCGCCGCAAAGTCCGCCACCGCGCCGTGGGCGACAAGGCTCTTTTCCAGCGTCCTGCGATATCCGTCCTGGAGCAACCGGGTGATGAGGAGCGATCCGACCGCCACGACCACGGCGGTGCCCAGGAGGACGGCGACGGCGCCGTGGGCCAGCGTCATGATGGCCAATTGCACCAGCGCGCCGCCCACGATGTCGCCAATGCGAACCGCACCGACGTCGATCATCGTCTTGGTGGCGCGCTTCTCGTGGCGGGCGAGCGGAGTAAAGAGCAGCTCATAGCCCGAGCGGAAGAGCGAATTATGAAGGACCGCTTCGGTGCCGCGCGCGAAAGCCGCGCTCGCGAAGCCGGGAACCACCAGGGCGCCTAGCCCGGTGACGCCAACCGCCGCCGGCAGGGATCCCACCGCCCCGGCCAGCCCCAGCCGTTCCAGGGCGACCCGGCCCACCCCGCTCTGGACCAGGAAAGTCAGCAGCGCGACCCCGGTGTAGAACGCGGCAAAGACCTGGAGCAGGTGGTCGCCATTGCCGTACGTCGCGGTCGCCCGGCTCTTGAACACGAAGTCGAACAATCCTTCGGACACGGTGCAGAGCATCACGAGCGCCGCGAGATTTCTGAGGTAGGAATTGCCGCCCACCAGCCGGAGCCCATGGACGATCGAGGTGGGAGCCGGCGGGCGTGGAGGCTCGCTGGCACGGACCCGGCGGGTGCGGCGGAGCGCGTGCACGCCGACCGTGGCGACCAAATGGAGCAGGGCGAGCAGCGGCAGCATGTAATCCACCGTGAACATCGCCGCCGTCCGCTCCGCCAGCAGACCGCCGATCAGTCCACCCACGGTCCCGGCCGCGCCGATGCGCCCCATCTGGCGCTTGGCGGTCCGGGGATCGAACCGCTCGTTCACCATGGACCAGAACCCCGAGATCAGGAGGGCGCCCAGCACGGTGAAGTGGAGGTATACCAGCACCGCTGCCGCTTCGCGGGCCCGGGGGAGAAGGGCCCATTCCAGCAGCAGCAGCACGACGCTGGTGGCGAAGAGCCCTGGAATGAAACGCCAGGGTCCGTAGCGGCTCATCCGGCGCACCGCCCAGAGCACGACCAGCAGCGAGATCACCGCCGAGGTGATCACCATCAGCGGCAGCCGGGTCACCGGGAAGCTGGAAAGAAAAAGCGCGTCGCGGGTGGCCTTGCCGGCCACCTGGAACGCGATCATGGCGGCCGACGCGATGGCCGCGAGCACGGCAGCGCGGTTAGTCGCCATCCTTCAGCTGCCTTCCGAGCTCCGCGGCCAGGAGGCGCAGCTCAGGCAGCATCCGGCGGTTGCCCCAGTCCTGGCGGTTTTCCAGGCTCTCGATCAGCAGCCGGTACCACCAGAGGATCTGTTCGACCGTGGCGAGCGAAATGGAGGGGAGGTACTCGCCGCCCAGCCGGCGCACGTCGGTGATGAGGGATCCGCACAGGTGGATTTCGCTCGCTGTGCAGACGTCGAGCGCGCGGGAGCTCGCCCGCTGGAGCTGGCCCAGGTATTCCAGCTTGTACACGTTCCACTGCCGCAGGTGCCCCCGGTTGTCGTGCCGCGCTTCGCAGCAATCGGAGAGGACGCTGATGACCGCCGAGCCGAACTTGTCGGCAACCTTGTGCCGCAGGGTGTGCTGCAGCTCGGGCCGCGCTTCCATGATCACCGGGTGCAGGATGCCGGCGATGACGGTGTGCTCGTCGCAGCCGTAGCGGACCAGGATGACCGCGTTGTGAGACGGATGGGTCAGGTACGACAACCCGGTGCCCTTGCGGCCGCGCGGCAGGTAATACTTGGCCGCGAAGGCGAGGGCGTGATTGACGGGATCGCTGTAGCCTGGGGCCATCGCTAAATGGATTCTGGGATCAGGAGAAGGACGAAGTCCTAGGGAATTCCAAGAATCTTGTGGGTCTGCAAGCTCAAGCGCCAGTCAGGATGGTTCAGACAATACTCCAGCGCCAGGCGGGTGTTCCGCTCGACGTCGGGACCATCCATCGGCTGCAGGAAGAAATGCCGAAAGGCCAGGTGGCGAAACCGCTCCGGCTCGGCGCCCGGCTGGGGAAACACCAGCTTGAGCTCGTCACCCTTCTCCAGTACCAGCACAGCGCCCGCCTTGGGACTGACGCAGGTCCAGTCCAGTCCCGGCGGGGCGGCCTGGGTACCGTTGGTCTCGACCGCGATCTCGAAGCCTTCCTGGTGCAAGGCCTCGATGAGCGGCGGGTCCAGCTGGAGCAGGGGCTCGCCTCCGGTGCAGACCACGAAGCGGCGCTCCCTCGACGGTTGCCACTGCGCCGCCACCGCGCGGGCCAGCGAGCCGGCATCGGCAAACTTTCCGCCTCCCGGTCCATCAGTGCCCACGAAGTCGGTGTCGCAGAACTGGCACCCGGCATCGTGCCGGTCAGCCTCCCGCCCGGTCCAGAGATTACACCCCGCAAAGCGGCAGAACACCGCCGCCCGGCCGGCCTGGGCGCCTTCGCCCTGGAGGGTGTAGAAGATCTCTTTGACAGCGTACATATCCCAAGATACAAGGACTGAGGACTGAGGACTAAGGACTAAGGACTAAGGACTGAGGTACGACCTCAGTCCTCAGTCCTCAGTCCTTGGTGCTTGGTGCTGGATCCCGAATCCCCAGCGATGCGAATCCCTGCTCCCGAAGCAGGCACGCGTCACACCGGCCACAGCGCGTGCCGCCGGGCGACGGATCGTAACAGCTCACAGTGATACTGTAGTCCACCCCCAGCTCCAGTCCCCGGGCGATGATCTCTTTTTTGCTGAGCGCGATCAGCGGCGCGTGGATCCGGACGCCGCGGCCCTCGACCCCGGCGCGGGTCCCCAGGTTGGCGGCGCGCTCGAACGCTGCGATGAATTCGGGGCGGCAGTCCGGGTAGCCGCTGTAGTCCAGGGCGTTGACCCCGATAAAGATGTCCCGGGCGTCGAGCACCTCCGCCCAGCCCAGCGCATAGGAGAGAAAAATCGTGTTGCGGGCCGGGACGTAGGTAATGGGGATGTCGCTCCCCAGGTCAGCTTCTTTCCGGTCCTTGGGCACCGGAATGTCCGCGGTGAGCGCTGATCCACCGAAGGCTCCAAGATCGATCGTGGCGACGATGTGCCGGGTCGCGCTCAGGGCCTCCGCTACGCGGCGGGCGGCCTCGAGCTCCACGGCGTGCCGCTGGCCATAGGCGAAGCTCAGGGCGTGGATCTCGAACCCCTGCGCCCTGGCAATGGCCATCGTGGTGGCGGAGTCGAGCCCGCCGCTCAGCAGGACCACCGCCCGGGGTGACGGGCTCATGCCGGATTCAGAATGTGGGCAAGCGCGGGACCGAGGGCAGGGAATCGAAAGCTGAACCCGGCGGCCGGCAGTCGCTCCGGTATCACCCGCGCGCTGCCGATCAATACCTCGTCCACCATCTCGCGCCCGAATCGCAGGTAGAGCGCCACGCTGGGAACGGTGAACAGGGCGGGGCGATGGAGTTCGTGGGCCAGCACCCTGGTGAACTCGCTGTTTCGCACCGGCTCCGGGGCTACGAGGTTCACCGCTCCCTGGAGTCCCTGGTTCCCGATGATGTGCAGCATGGCCGACAGGACGTCGTCCAGGGCCACCCAGCTCATCCACTGCTTTCCGGAGCCGAGCCGGCCTCCCAGGCCGAGGCGAAAGGGGGGCAGCATCTTCGCCAGCGCGCCGCCATCGGCGGCCAGGATCATTCCAAAGCGGGGATGCACCACGCGGATTCCGGCGTCTCGCGCGGGCTGGGCCGCCGCTTCCCAGGCCTGGGCAACCTCCGCGAGAAACCCGGCCCCCGGGGGACTGCGTTCGCTCAGGGTCTCGTCGCCGCGATCGCCGTAAATTCCCACCGCGGAGACCGATATCAGGAGGCGAGGCTTCCGGGCGAGTCCCGCCAGCGTCGAAGCGAGCAGGCCGGTGCCCCGGACTCGGCTCTCCAGTATCCGCCGCTTCGCTTCGGCGGTCCACCGGGTCGCGATGTTCTCCCCGGCCAGGTGGATGACCGTGTCCACCCCTTCCAGTTTCTCCCGCTCGATCGTACCGGCGTCCGGGTCCCAGCCGATCTCCCCTCCACCAGGGGCGTGGCGGACCAGGGCCAGTACATCACTTCCCTGTTTTCTGAGGGTGGTAGCCAGGTGGGCGCCGAGAAACCCGGTGGCGCCGGAGATCGCGATCTTCATAAGGGAATACTAGGTGGGCAGGTGTCCGAGTGGGAAAGTGCGCAGGTGGGCAAGTGGGCACGACCATACTTCGCCCACCTACCCACTCGCCCACGTCATACTAGCTGACCGTAAAGTCCTGCATCATCCCATGCATGAAATGCGACTTCCCGTCCTTGTTGTCGGGGACGAAGCAGACCAGCCCGTAGTCCCCCGGGGTGAAGTTGTCGGTGACGAAGGCGTGCTGTCCCGAACCTAGTCCGGACATACCATTGATTACCTGGCCGGGCGAGGGGCCTTGCATCGTGTTGGTCCAGTTGACAAAATCCTGGATCTTCTTGCCTGGCTGCAGGCGGACCAGGATCATCTCGTGGTCCTGGTTACCGGCATTGTTGATCCGAATGGTGTGACGGCCGGAAGTAATGGCTGGTGCGAATTCGAAGCTATACTCCTTGAGCGTCGCAACCACGTCCGCCTCCGGCTCCGCGGCAACCGGGCCCGTGGCTGCCACCACCGTAATGGGCCGGACCATCCCCTTCATGAAGTGCGGCTTCAGGTCGGCGGAGGGGATGAAGCACAGCATCACGTAGTTGCCGGGCTCCAGGTTTATCGTCGCCCGGACGCTGTCACCGGGGGTTGCCGCATTCGGCCCACCCACGGGGACGATCCAGGCGGGGGACGCGCCTTCCGGCTGCGCCATCATGTCCTGCACGGTATGCGCGCTGTCGAGCCGGAACATGGAAACATGGTGCGCCTCCATGCCGTGGTTCACCAGGCGGATCACGGTCGGGCCGGAGGCAATCGTATCCGGAGCGTCGAAGGCATACTCGGTCGCCGTCACCACGACGGTGGGGGGCTGGACCGGCTTCCGGGCGCTATCGTTCTTGTCGTTCTTGGAACAGCCAGAGAGAATAAAACTGGTTGCAACCGCGGCCAGGGCTACACGGGAACGCATCAGGACTCCTTGCTATTGGGGGCGGGGGCAGTAAAGTGCTACAGCGGACCCCGCAGCGCCAGTGGGATTTCGCTTTTCTTCACCCTCGTCGAGCCAGCCCAAAATGATCTCAAGACGCCTGATCCTCCTCCCGGGGCTGATACTCCTGGCCTGCCTCCCGGCTCTCCAGGCCCAGGTGGCCGATTCCTCGCTCTTCCGGGCGCTGGATCTCCCCGCCGCGAATGGGTACCGGACCGGCTCGGGTCGCCCGGGCCCCGACTACTGGCAGCAGCGGGCGGACTACCATATCGAAGCCACGCTGGATCCCGGGAAAAACGAGCTCCAGGGCCGGGAGACCATTCGCTATACCAACAACTCGCCCACGGCCCTTTCCTATCTCTGGCTGTTCCTGGAGCAGAACATGTGCGCCGCGGGGAGCGTGACCAACCAGCTGGACCAGCCCCCGCTGGTGTTCCTCGGTTCGACTTTCGATTTCTCCTGCAAGAATTTCAAAGGCGGACTGGTCCTGGAACAGGTCCGGGCAGCCGGGCGGGATGTGACTCCCAGTATTTTCGGCACCACGATGCGGCTCGACCTGGCGGATCCCGTGGCCGCCGGCGGCACCATCGAGCTCGAACTCTCCTGGCGGTTTCCGCTGCCCGACTACGGCGGCGGGCGGATGGGGCACGACGGCAGCCTGTACGAGTTCGGGCAGTGGTACCCCCGCATGGTGGTCTATGACGACGTGCGGGGCTGGAATCACGAGCCCTACATCGGGGCGGGCGAGTTTTACCTGGAGTACGGCAGCTTCGACGTTTCGGTGACGGTGCCTGCGTCGTACGTCGTGGCCGCCACCGGCAGGCTGCAGAACTCGGAGCAGGTTCTCACCGCCGAGCAGCGGAGCCGGCTGGCCCGGGCGGCCGGATCGGACACCGCCATCGGGATCATCCGCGCGGACGAGGCCGGCGACCTGGCGAAAACCCGCCCGCTGACCCGCCAGGCCTCCTACACCTGGCACTTCACCGCCGACAGCGTGCGCGATTTTGCCTTCGCCGCCGCGCCCAATTTCCGCTGGGATGCCAGCAGCTACCACCACACGCTGATCCACACGTTCTACCGCCCGTCGGCGGCGCTCTGGACCGAAGCCAATCGCATGGTGCGCGAGGGGCTCAAGTACTACAGCGAGCAGTGGTACCCGTATCCCTATCCCAACATGAGCAGCATCGAGGGGCCGATCGAGGGGATGGAATACCCGATGATGACCTTCGACCCCACCGGCCCGGCCCGCATCGACCTCCAGTGGGTGCTGGCCCACGAGCTGGGCCACCAGTGGGTCCCGATGATCGTGGGCTCCAATGAACGGCTCTATCCCTGGATGGACGAGGGCTTCAATACCTTCATCGACCTGGCCAACGCGGCGAACTACTTCAAGGGAACGCCCTACGGCGACTCGATCGAAGTGCATCCCCTGCATCTCTATGCCGATCACGCGCTCCCCGGCCAGGAACAGCCGCTCATTACCAACCCGGTGGAGGTGCGCGACCTCTTCTGGGGTGGCTACCAGAAGCCGGCGCTGATGATGCAGATGCTGCGTTACGAAGTGCTGGGCAAGGATCGATTCGACCCAGCGTTCCGGGAGTACCTCAGGGCGTGGGCGTTCAAGCATCCCACGCCGGCCGATTTCTTCCGGGTGATGCGGGATGCGTCGGGAATGGAGCTGGACTGGTTCTGGCGGGGCTGGGTGATGACGACGGCCCGGCTCGACCAGTCGGTGGATTCGGTCTCTTATCGACAGGGAAAGACCAGCATCAATCTCTCCAATCGCGGCAGCATGGTGATGCCGGCGGAGCTGAAGATTCGGTATGTGGATGGGAGAGAGGAAACGGTGAAGCTGCCGGTGGAGATGTGGAACCTGGGATCGCGATTTACTTATCGGGTTGAGGGCCGGGTGAGTCGAGTGGAAGTGGACCCGCGGCGGGCGCTGCCGGATATCCTGAGGAGGAATAACCTGTGGCCCAGACCGCGCTAAGGGTTCGCAGGCCGGATCTCTTGGGTCCTTGAGTTTCCTTTGTGCGTCGACCGTTTTCAACTCAGAGACTCAGAGGCTCAGAGCGCATCTCATCGAAGGCTCACGTTGGAATCCAAGTATTCATCTGTTGAACAACACGTCCTCTTGTCATTGTGGCCGCGGGTGGTTGCCCTGACCCTGCCCTGACTGGATTCTCTGAGCCTCTGAGTCTCTGAGTTGAAAAAGGCAGCCCCGGTCAGGACCCTAGAGGGACGCTGCCGAGGCAGGAGGTATCTCCACGTCATCGAGCGTCTCCCCCGGTTCCTCCAGTCTCTCCAGTTTCCGAATTTCCGGCCACACCCGGGCAATCACTGCCACCGAGAGAATCGTCCCCACCCCGCCGACCACGACCGATCCGA
>JBDTTZ010000533.1:0-5277 GCA_040008015.1 Gemmatimonadota bacterium | reverse complement strand
ACCCGGGTTCCGGCAGCGGTGTTGGGGCAGCGATCGTCCTTGTCGACGACGCCGTCCTTGTCGGCATCCAGCACCAGCGTGCACCCGACGCTGTCCACCTGGGTTCCAGCCGGAGTATTGGGACAACGGTCAGCGTCGTCGAGCACGCCGTCCTTGTCGGTATCCTTGATCGGGCAGCCGGTGCTATCCACCTTGACGCCACCGGGAGTCGCGGGACAACGGTCAACATTGTCGCGCACCCCGTCCTTATCGGTATCGGGGCAGCCGTTGCTGTCCACCGCTTCGCCCTTGGGCGTGGCGGGGCAGAGATCGACCGCATCGAGCACGCCGTCTCCGTCCTTGTCCTTCGGTCCGTAGCCGCCCAACAGCAGGCTCAAGCCGCCGCGGGCGCCATAGTTGATGTTGTGGCCAACCGTCGGGTCTCCGTTCAGCGCATCGAAGATGTAGTCAACGGTGCCTTCGGCATGGAGGGATACGTGTTCGCCCATGCCGATCTTGAAGCCGACCAACCCAGTGGCGCCGCTTTCGTTGTTGACCGGGAAGTCCCCACCCAGCCGGGTCCGGACGTAGCCGAAACCGAGCTGGAAGCGGGAATACCCGCCGATCGGAACGTGGAAGGTGAGCCGGGCCCGCATCGGCATCACGGAATACTCAGGCTGGACGCCCACGGCGCCGTGACCGGAGTACCGGGTGACGTCGGCGTCCAGCGACACGTTGTTGGTGATGTACAATCCCAGCTGTCCGCCAAATCCGAACTTGTTTTTGAACTGGTAGCTCTCATCGAGCTTGGGGTAGGCTCCGTAACCCAGGAGCTCGACGCTACCGCCCCGTTGGGCGACAGCCGGCGTGGCTAGCACCAGTGTGGCAAACGCCGCGACGATTCCAAAACGCTTCATGTGAGTTTTCCTCGGACTCAGGGTATAGACCTACCGCCGGCTGGTATGCCCGGCCCGGACGCAGGCTCTTGAGGTCACCTTTCTACCATTTTGACGGGTTTTTGGCCGTGACGACGGTCACGAGGGAGGATTCCTGTGAGATATATCACCCGGAAAGGTCAGCCTAAGGATTGAGAGAGAGTGAGGGGATGGGATTGATGAGATTGATGGGAGTCGTACATTAGTGCTCCGCCCTCCCACCAAGGCAATTCTCTATGCATCCCGCGCGTCTGCTGCTGCTGCTCGGTGTCACCGCCTACATGGCAGACCCCGGTGATCCGCTGCACGTGCTGCGCGCGACCCCTTCCGGCGAGGCCGGGCCCGGCACGGTCATCACGGTTTCGTTCGACCGGCCGGTGGCCGGCTCGCTGGACCGGTCGGTGGATCCGGCAACCATCTTCCAGGTCTCGCCCCAGGTGGCCGGCCGGCTGGAATGGCGCGACCCGATCACCATTCGCTTTACCCCGGCCCGGCTCCTGACCCCGGGCACCACCTACACCGTCACCATCCAGCCCGACTTCGAGGCCATGGATGGGAGCCGGCTCGATCAGGCCTACGGTTTTTCCTTCCGGGTCCGGGGACCCGAGGTCCTCAACAGCTCGATCGCGACCTCGGGAAACAGCAGCTATCTCAAGCCGGACGCGAAGTTTGCGTTGATCGCGAGCGCGCCGGTGGACCCGGTGCTGCTCTCCCGGCTGGCCTACCTGGAGTTCCCGGCCGATTGCCCGGTCCGGGTCGTCCGACTGAAGGCGACCGGCCAGCGTGCCATCACCGACCGGGACACCTGGGAGTTCCGGGAGGCCGGGGGATGGGAACGGAATCGGAACCTGGATTCGTTGCGGCGCGTGGTGGATCTGACTCCGGTCGGACCACTCCCGCGCGGCTGCTCGGGTTACCTCGTGGTCCCCGCGGTCCTGGATGAAGAGAGCGATACGGCGAAACCCCACCGGTTCGGGTTTGCCACCTACGGTGATTTCCGGGTCAAGAACACCATGTGTTCCTGGGAACAGTGTCCCACCGGCCCGGTTTCGCTGGAATTCACCACGCCGGTCAGCGGCGCTGAAGTGGTGCGGCGGGTCCGGCTCCAGCCGGCGGTTCCGTTCACCGTGAGCGATACCACCGGGGAGCGGGCCAGCTGGACGCTGGAGGCTTCGCTCCTGCCGCGCACCGGGTACGCGGTCGTGGTGGACCCGGCCATCCGGGATGTCTTCGGCCAGCGGCTGACCGGGAACCCGGTCGGCACCATCGTCACGACCGGCTACGCGCCGACGGTGGACTACGAGTATGGGCGCATGGTGGTGGAGCGGGTCGGCTTCCGCACCCTCGCCGTGCGGCACGTCAACGTGGACACCCTGGTGGTGTTGATCGCGCCGGTGCCGGATTCGCTGGAGTCCCAGTTCCTCGCCCGCTCCGAATGGGGGTGGGATGACCTGTGGGCCAGGATTGCCCCGGGAGCGACTACCCGCCGGATTGCTGTCAAGAACGAACGGGATCACGCGCGGATTTACGGCGTGCAGCTTCCGGTTGCCAATGCCAGCCGTCCCGGTAGTCGCACCCTGCTGGCGGTTCGGATCACGTCGCCCCAGCTCCCGCTGGTGCAGAAGGGCGCCGACCGCCCCAAGGGCCCCCTGGCCCTGGTCCAGGTGACCGACCTCGGCGTGCACGCGAAGATCGGGGTGCAGGAGGGTGCTGTCTGGGTGACCGGCCTGAGCGATGGAATGCCGCGAACCGGTGCCCAGGTAACGCTTCGGGACCTGAAGGGAAAGGTGCTCGCCACCGGCGCCACCGACAGCACCGGGCTGGTGCGGCTCAGAAACTACCAGGCCTCGCCCAGCGGTTATGAGGAGGGTGAAGAAGGAGGAGGAAACCTCGAGGCCTTCGTCTCGGTACGGTATGGCACCGATCGCTCACTGGTGGGAATCAACCAGTACGATCCCGACCTCAGCCCCTGGCGCTTCGATGTAGGGGCCGCCTGGGACGAAGAGCGGCTTCCGGTGGCCGCCGCGGTCTTCACCGAGCGGGGGATCTACCGGCCCGGCGAACCGGTGTATACCAAGGCCATCATCCGGCGCGGCTCTCTCGGGTCGCTGCGCTCGCCGGCCCGCACCGATTCCCTCAACTGGATCTTCAGCGACCGGGAGAATGGCGTCCTCTTCCAGAAGACGGTCGCGCCATCCCGGTTTGGCACTTCGGACCAGACGCTCCGGCTTCCCGCCGACCTTCCGCTCGGCACTTACAACGTCACCCTCCAGTACCGGTGGCTCAACAAGTGGCGCGACGTGGCCCGCACTTCCTACCGGGTGGCGGAGTACCGGCCTCCCGAGTTCCTGGTCAATATCGCCGCCGACTCCGGCACCCGGTATCCCGGAGACAAGATCAAGACCCAGCTCGAAGCGCGATATCTCTTCGGCGCGCCGATGGCCCGGGCCGCGCTCAGCTGGACCGCGCGGCTGCAACCGATTACCGGGTGGGAGTTCGAAGTCCCCGGCGCCGAAGGCTATTACACCGGGGAGACCGGCTACTGGTGGGATGACAGCAACCATCAGCCCGGGGTCACGGTGCTGGTCACCGGGACCGACTCGCTCGACGCCGCGGGTCGCTTCACGCTCGAGGTTCCCATCACCCAGGTGCCCAAAGGCCGGGCGGCACGCGCCACGGTCGAAGCGGTGGTGACCGACGTCAACCGGCAGGCGGTGGGTGCCGCGACCTCGGTGATCGTGCATCCCGCCGAGTTCTACATCGGAGCCAAGCCGCTGGGTAAGGACTACTTCTGGGTCGCCGGGACCAGCCAGTCGATCGCGGTGATTGCGCTGACCCCGGAAGGCCGCCGGGTCAGCAACGTGAAGGTGCGGGGTTCGGTCATCCGCCGGGAATGGCACCAGGTACATCGCGAGCGGGCGGGGATGGCGGAGCAGATCGGCGAGTGGGTGATGGACACGGTGGCCAGCTGCAACGTCACCACGTCGGACAGCCCCGTGTCCTGCAGCTTCACCCCTCCCGGCGGCGGCATTTACATCGTCTCGCTTACGGCTGAAGATCGAAAGGGCCGTCCCGTGCTTACCAGCTTTGCCCGCTGGGCCTCGGGTAACGACTGGGTGCCGTGGAACGATGAGAACCAGTTCAAGATGGATGTCATCGCCGACCGGGAGCGATACTCGGTGGGGGACACCGCCACCGTCCTCTTCGCTTCGCCGTTTACCGATGCTGAAGCGTGGATCACGGTGGAGCGGGAGGGGCTGATTCAACAGCGCCGGATGCGGCTCACCTCGGGCTCGACCATGCTGAAGCTTCCGATCACCGAGGCCTTTGCGCCGAACGCCTTCGTGTCGATCGTGGTGGCCCGAGGCCGTAGCGCGGCACCCGGCCCGCTCGACGACCCGGGCCGGCCGACCATCCGGGTGGGATACGCGGAGCTCCGGGTGACGCCCGAGATCAAGCGGCTGGCGCTGGCGGTCGAGCCGCTCCGCGGGGAATACCGTCCGGGCGACACCGCGCGGGTGCGGGTCCGGGTGCGTGACGCCCGAGGTGCCGGGCAGATGAGCGAGGTCACGCTGTGGGCGGTGGACGAGGGAGTCCTGGCACTCACCGGTTACCAGACCCCGGATCCGCTCGACCTGATCTACCGCGAGCGCGGGCTCGGCGTGCGCCTGGCCAGCAACGTGGTCGCGGTCGCGCCCCAGGTGCCGGAAGGTGAGAAGGGTCAGCGGCATCCCGGTGGTGGCGGTGGCGGCGAGAACGCCGACATCCTGCGATCGAGATTTCAGACCACCGCGTTCTTCCTGGGCTCGGTCGTCACCGACTCCCAGGGTATCGCCACGGCCAGGGCCAAACTGCCGGACAACCTGACCACCTTCCGGATCATGGCCGTGGCGGTGACCTCGGGCGACCGGTATGGGAAAGGGCAATCCAGCATGCTGGTCACCCGGCCGCTCATCGCCCGGCCGGCGTTACCGCGTTTCCTGCGAGCCGGAGACGATTTCACGGCGGGCGTGGTGGTGAATCAACGGGCCGGCGGCACCCCGGTCGCCACGGTTACTGCTCACGCTCGCGGCGCGGAGCTGGTCGGCGACTCCAGTCAGCAAGCCACGCTGGAAGCAGGGCGGGGCCGCGAGGTCCGGTTCCACTTCCGCGGAGTGTCGGGCGATTCGGCCACCTTCCGGTTCAAGGTGAACGGGGCCGGTGATTCCGATGCGGTACAATCGAGGCTGGCGATCGGCGAAGCATTCAGGCCCCGCTTCCACACGGTGGCCGGCGTGCTCTACGATACCGCGACCGCGGAATTCCAGCTGCCTTCGGATATTGATCCGGACCGGTCCGAGCTGCTGCTGAGCCTCGGCGCGTC
>JBDTTZ010000532.1:0-13528 GCA_040008015.1 Gemmatimonadota bacterium | reverse complement strand
AGATGCTGGTGGATCAGCCCGAGTTCTCCAGCAACTCCCGGATGCGCGACCTGCTGGACCTCACCGAGCGCCGCGATCTCCTGCGCAAGGCGCTGGAGGACCGCCGCGGCGGCGGGCTGAATATCAGCATCGGCGCCGAAAACCGGGACAGCCGGCTCACCGACTTCACCCTGGTGACCTCCTCCTATCGGGCCGGCAACGTCACCGGCGTGATCGGCGTGCTGGGGCCGACCCGCATGCCCTATGAGAAGATTATCAGCCTGGTAACCCATACGACCAGCCTGGTCGAAGGTCTGCTGGAATGAGCGAGTATTATGAGCTGTTGAAAGTGTCCCGCACGGCGTCCGAGGTCGAGATCAAGAAGGCCTACCGGAAGCTGGCGATGGAGCTGCATCCGGATCGCAACAGCCAGCCAGATGCCGAAGAGCGGTTCAAGGAGATTACCGAAGCGTACGAGGTCCTCTGCGACCCCGACCAGCGGGCCAGCTACGATCGCTACGGCAAGGCAGGGCTGAGCGGCGCCCGGGGATTCCATCACGTGGACCTGGCCGAGGCGCTCAACATTTTCATGCGGGACTTCGGCGGGTTTTCCGGCCTCGAGTCCCTGTTCGGCGGCGCGCGGAATCGCCCGGATACCAAGCGCGGGCAGGATATCCGGGTCACGGTCAAGCTGACCCTGCCCGAGGTGGCCACCGGTGTGAAGCGGACCATTCGGCTCAAGACTCTGGAACGCTGCCAGCACTGCGCGGGAAGCGGGGCGGCGGCCGGAAGCCGGCCGGTCAGTTGTGGCACCTGCAACGGATCGGGCGAGGTGCGCCGCGCCACCCGGAGCATGTTCGGCCAGTTCGTGTCGGTGGTCCCGTGCCCCACCTGTTCCGGCGAGGGGGAGATCATTACTTCGCCCTGCGAAATCTGCCGGGGGGAAGGCCGGGTCCGCGCCGACCGGACCGTCACCGTTGAGGTTCCGGCCGGCGTCTCCTCCAACAACTATCTCACGCTGCGCGGCCAGGGGGCGGCGGGTCAACGCAACGGCGCATCCGGCGACCTGCTGGTCATGCTCGAGGTGAAAGAGGACGACCGCTTCACCCGCGAAGGCGATGACCTCATCGTGGACCTGCCGCTTTCGTTTTCCCAGGCCGCCCTGGGTGGCAGCTTCAAGGTGCCCAGCGCCACCGGCGAAGAGCAGGTGACGGTGCCCCCAGGCACCCAGACGGAAACCGCGTTTCGCCTCAAGGGCAAAGGACTTCCTCACCTGGGGCAGGACGGAAAGGGCGATCTCCATGTCCGGGTGCATGTGTGGACTCCCGAGTCGCTGACGCCGGACCAGGAGCGACTCTTCAAGGAGCTGGCGCGGACGGAGGGCGAGCCACCCAAGCGGTCCTCCAGTTTCTGGTCTCGCGTCAAAGAAGCGCTGCGTGCCTAACCGCAAGGACTGAGTCACCAGGACTGAGGACTGAGTGCTTCACGCTCTCGGTCGACTCTTTTCCACAGTCCTTAGTCCTCAGTCCTCAGTCCTGTACCGGGAGCCCGGTGACCATAGAGGAACCTGTCGTGTGGTGGGCGCTGGATATCATCGTCCCCCAGCGCCAACGAACCGCGCTCGCCGCCTGGCTGGTCTCCCACACCGGTATGGCGGTGGAAGAGAAGGACGATGGCACCATTGTCAGCTTCGCCGCCGGCGACCCGTCGCGGGGTAGCCTGAGCAGTGCGATTGACGCGCGATTTCCCAACGCATCGATCACCCCTCATTCCATCAGTCCGACCGACTGGTCCACTAGCTGGAGACGCGGCCTCGGGCCGCGGGGCTTCGGCCGGCTGACCGTGGTTCCGTCCTGGATTCCCTACGCTCCCGCCGACAATGAAGCCGTAGTTGTGCTCGACCCGGAGACCGCGTTCGGGAGCGGCGAGCATGGCTCGACCCGTGCGGCGCTTACCCTGCTGGAACGGCACCTTCGCTCCGGCGATCGTATGCTCGACCTCGGCAGTGGAAGCGGAATCCTGGCGATTGCCGCGGCACGGTTGGGTGCCGCGAGCGCCGTGGGAATCGAAGTCGATGCCGAAGCGCTTCCCATCGCCCTGCAAAACGCCGAGCGCAACCAGGTCGGCGAGGTGACCCGGTTTCTTGAGGGAGACGCGGCCGACCTCGCGCCCCTCCTTGGTCCGGTCGACATGGTCTGCTCCAACATCCTCCGCACGGTGAACCAGACGTTGCTTCCGGCCATCAGCCATTCGCTGCGGCCAGGTGGCAAGGCCATCTTCGCCGGCATGGAAACCCCCGAAGCCCCGCTGTTCTGTCCCCTGCTGGAAGCGGCGAGCTTTGCGCCGGTCGACGAAGTCATCGACGGCGACTGGTGGGCGGTCCTGGGAGAGAAGGGGTGATCGCGGTACTGGTCGAGCCGGGGATCATCAAGGTCGGCGCGTTACTCTCGCTCGATTCGGCTGAGGTTCACCACCTCGAAGTCCGGCGCGTGGCTTCCGGTGACCGGGTGCGGCTGATGGACGGCCGGGGGACGCTGGGGCAGGGAACGGTGAGTCTCGGGAAGAAAGAGGCCCGGGTCGAGGTGCACGAGGCGCAGCGCGTCGCGCCGCGGGCGCCGCTCATCCTTGGCGTGGGCGCCGGAGACCGGGAACGGTTTGGCTGGCTGGTGGAAAAGTGTGCCGAGCTGGGCGTATCGGAAATTGTCCCGCTCAACACTCAGCGGTCAGCCAACGTGGCCAACCGGGTGCGGGCCGAGCATGTCGAGAAGCTGGGGCGGCGGGCGCTCGAGGCCATCAAGCAATCGGGGAATCCCTACGCGCCGCTGATTCGAAAACCGGCCGACCTCCCCGAGTTCGCGAGGCACCACGAAACCGAGGTCCGGCTGGTGGCCGATCAGGGTGGAGGGCCGCTGGGGAAGCTATCTCACGAAGCGTCCATTGCGTGCGCGCTGGGACCGGAGGGCGGCTGGACCCCGGAGGAAGCCACGCTGCTCGAGAGCACCGGGTTCAGGAGAGTCAGCCTGGGCGACTACACCCTCCGGTTCGAGACGGCCGCACTGGCTGCGGTCATCGCCGTTCACCTGGCGCGGGCCGGCCAATAGACCGTTGAATGCGCGGGGGGTCCCCCCCGTTGGGAATATCGGTAGTACAACGCCATGAGTGGTAACCAAAAAACTCGAACCAACAATTTCGAATGCGAATTGCACTGGTTGTCCTTCTCACCGGCTTTGCGTTCGCTTGCTCACGCGGGGGAGGCGGGACTCCGCCGTCTCCGCAAGTGATGCGGCCGGCCCCGGACAGCTTTCTCGTTGCCATGGAAACCAGTCGCGGCCCCATCACCCTGGCGGTGCACCGCGACTGGGCTCCCCTGGGCGTGGATCGCTTCTACTACCTGCTGCAGCACCGCTTCTTCGACGACGCGCGATTCTTCCGGGTGGTGAAGGGTTTCGTTGCGCAATTCGGTCTGCCGGCCGATCCCCGTCTCTCGGAATCCCTGAACCTGTCTCAGCTGGCCGATGACCCAGTTCGCCACAGTAACGTGCGGGGTACCATTGCGTTTGCCCACGCCGGCCCGGGGACCAGGTCGACCCAGATGTTCATCAATCTCCAGAACAATGCCCGGCTCGATGAGTGCTGCCGCGCCGGCTTTGCCCCGATCGGGGAAGTGATTGAAGGCGTCGAGCTGATCGATCTTCTGAATGGCGAGTATGACGACGAGTCAGGTCCGGACCAGGACTCGATCCGGGTCCAGGGGAACGAGTATCTAACCCGGATGTTTCCAAGGCTGGACTATATCAAGCAGGCGAGGATCGAAAAGGAGTGGCGGCCGTAGTATTCTTCTCCCATGCCATCCGACTGCATCTTCTGCCGCATCGCCTCGGGCGAGATCCCTGCCAACATCGTCAAGAAGAACGACCACGCCATCGCCTTTCGGGACTTGGACCCGAAGGCGCCAACCCACGTCCTGGTCATCCCCACGACCCATCTCGAGTCGGCCCGGGACGCGAAGGGAAAAGACGGGGAGCTGCTCCTGGGCCGCCTGGTGGCGTTTGCCACCGAGGTGGCGACCGAGCTGGGGCTCGATGCTTCCGGCTATCGGATCGTCACCAATACCGGCCCTGACGGCGGCCAGTCGGTCTTCCACCTGCACCTCCACCTGCTCGGCGGGCGCAAGCTGACCTGGCCGCCGGGATGACCGACCGCGCGGCACCGGTCCTTCTGTACGATGGAGTCTGCGGATTCTGCAACAACGTCATCCAGTTCATTCTCCACCACGAAGTTCGTCACTCCCTGCGCTTCGCCCCGCTCCAGGGCCAATACGCCGCCGGGCTGAAACTCCGTCACCCCGAGGTGGGCGATGTGGACAGTGTGGTCTGGGTCGAAGGCGAAGGGCCTTCCGAACGGGTATTCATCCGGTCAGATGCGGCCTTGAAGGCCACGTCATATATGGGGGGATTCTGGAAACTGTTGGGAGTGTTGCGGGTGATTCCGCGGGTCGTTCGCGACTTCTGCTACGATTGGTTCGCCAGGCACCGGTACAGGTGGTTCGGCAAGTACTCCACCTGTCCGGTACCGTCCCGCGAAATACGCTCGAGGTTTCTCGACTAGCGCGCTGCCCTGGAGTTAGAAATCTCTGGGCACCAGCGGAATAATGCTGACCTCGGCGTGCTGGTTGAAGATCTGCTTCGCCTGCGTATCCGTGAGATCCTTGAGCGGCGCAAATGCCGTTGCCGGGACCAGCACCCACCCCAGATCGCCATGCGTGTCATTGCCCACCCAGAGGTAGTTAAGCCCGCTCGCCAGCCCCAGATCCAGGTAGTCGCCATCACTCTGAATCCGGGCGACGATGTGCCCCTCGCTCATGGTTCCCGGCGTCATCTCCCAGACGCCTTCGGCGGGAGTGACCATGATGGACGGCGACTGGCCCCGCGAGTTCTTCGGAAGCGAGGTGCCGTTGGACCGGGAGTCATCGTAGTGGACCACCTCAACCGCGTAGTCGAGGATGGTGCCGATTGGAACTCGGTGGATATCACCGGCAAAGGCGGGGGACGGCGAATAGGTCGCCATCGGAGACCCGGTCCCGTTGGAGCCCGGTTTCGAGGTGCTATCCGACATCGTCGTGCCAAAACCCAGCCCGGCCGAGTCCGTTGCCATGCTGTCTCCCAACGCGTGCCGGTCGACCAGATCGGAGCTCACTCCGTTATTCCGACCAAAGATGTACCATGACAGAAGGCCGATTACCACAATGACCAGAACGGCCACCGTCAGTCCGGATTTCTTCATATGCCCTCCAAAAACAGAGAAACCGACGTTGTCGTTGCTTGGCCATGCCTTACCACCAGGTTCAGACTAGCCTTCCCGAGGGCCCGGGTCCGTGATGAAGTACCCGAATCCTTATGAGATCACTCACGCCGACGGTTCGGGGACCGTGACCATGTAGTTGCCGGCTCGACACAGCGTGCGTATCTTGCGTCCCTGCCTTGGTTTACACTTCTGTATCGAGAGGTCATCATTACGACATCGTCTTCCATTCTGGGCGACACTCTCCAGCAGCAATTGAATACTGCCCGCAAGGCACAGAACAAGCCTCGGACCCTGTTACTGGGAACCATCCTGGCCGCGGTCAAGAACCGGGATATCGAGCTCGGCCGCGCCGCGACCGACGACGAGATCATCGAGGTGCTGCGCCGGGGCATCAAGACTCGCCGTGAGTCGGTGGAGCAGTATCACAAAGCTGGGCGCACCGACCTGGCCGACCAGGAAGCGGCCGAGATCCGGATCCTCCAGGAGTTTCTTCCCCCGGAAATCGATCCAGCCGAAATTCGCGCCGCGGTGCGAAAGGCAATCGAGGGCGGAGCGAAGGATGTCGGAAAGGTGATGGCCCAGGTGATGCCGCAGTTCAAGGGGAAGGCAGACGGCAAAGTCATCAATCAGATCGTGAGGGAAGAGCTTCAATCCGGTTAGAAAAATCTTATATGCTCCGTGCAACCTTCGTGTGCTCCGTGACTCCGTGGTGAATTCTTCCGAACAATCCGGCGGGGCGACCGAGGACGCTCTCAAGGACCTGGAGTTCGGACTGGTACTGGACCAGGTCGCCGGGCACGCCGCCGGCGAGCTGGGCGCCGCCTCGATCCGTGCGCGCGTGCCGACCGACGATCTCGAGTGGATCCGGGCCGAGCTGGCCGTGGTGGAGCAGGCGGCCGGTCTCATCCGGGTGCGCCTGGGGCTCGCCTCCGAGCCGGTGCCCGACCTCACCCAGCCGCTGGGCCGCCTCAAGGTCGAGGGCAGCGTCCTCGAGATTGCCGACCTGCTTGCCGTCAAACGTTCGCTGGTCGCCGCCCGGCTGGTCTCGGGCGAGCTCAAGCGGGTCGAGAAGGATGCTCCGCTGGTCGCCGCGCTCAACCGGCCGCTTCCCTCCCGCGGCATCGAGCGCCGGCTCGAAATCTCGTTCGACACCGATGGCTACCTGCTCGACACCGCAAGCTCCGGCCTCGCCGCCGCGCGCAAGGAGGTTCGCGCCGCGCGGGAGCGGCTGATCAAGCGGCTGGAAGCGCTGCTCCGCGCCACCGAGGGCGGCGCGACCGGCGAGAACAGCGTCACCGTCCGCAATGGCCGCTACGTCATTCCACTCCGCCGCGACGCCCGGCAGCGGCCCGGCGGCATCGTGCACGATGAATCGGCCAGCGGCGGCACCCTCTTTGTCGAACCGGCCGAAACGATCGAGCTGGGGAACGCGCTCCGCGCGGCCGAAGCCGCCGAGGATCGCGAGATCCTCAAAGTCCTGCGTGAGCTGACGGCGCTGCTCCGGCCCGAGCTCGACGTCATCCGCGAGGCCCACGCCATGACCGTGGTGGTGGATGACCTGGTTGCCCGGGCCCGCTATGCCGTTGCGGTCGACGGGGAGAAGCCGTCGCTGCAACCCGCCGGGACGGACCTGGTGATTCGGAATGGGCGGCATCCGCTCCTCATGGGCGGAAAAGTCGTCCCCTTCGAGCTGGACCTGGTGAGTTCGGAGCGAACCGTGCTGATCAGCGGCCCCAATACCGGCGGGAAGTCGGTTCTGCTCAAGGCGGTGGGACTGATCTCCGCCCTGGCTCAGAGCGGGGTGATTCCCCCGGTCGGTCCGGGAACCCGGCTTCCTGTCTTCCAGCGTTTCTTCGCGGACATCGGCGACCGCCAATCCATTGCCGCGAGCCTCTCCACCTTCAGCGCCCATGTGCAGGCGCTGCGCCGGATTCTCCAGGAGGCGGATTCGTCGAGCCTGGTCCTGCTCGATGAGGTCGGCAGCGGCACCGATCCGGCCGAGGGCGCCGCGCTGGCCGGCGCCGCCCTGGCGTCGCTCACTCGGCGCGGTGCCATCACCCTGGCGTCCACTCACCTGGGTTCCCTCAAGCAGCTTGCCGCGGCCATGCCGGGCGTGGTGAACGGCTCCCTGGAGTTCGACGCCGCAAACCTGTCGCCGACCTACCGCTTCTTGAAAGGCGTGCCGGGTCGCTCCTACGGTCTCGCCATCGCCCGGCGGCTGGGTGTGCCGACGGAAGTGCTGAGCGAGGCCGAGGCGCAGATCCCGGACGCCGAGCGCCACCTCGATGCGATCCTCGCCACCCTGGAGCGGCGGGAGCGCGAGCTGGGCGAGCGGCAATCCGCCTTGGAGGAACGCGCCTCGGGCCTGGAAGCCCTCACCGCCAGGCTGACACTGGAATTTGCGGCGCAGGGTGAGAGGGAGGCCGAGCTCGCCAGGCGCGAGAAAGAGGCGGAGAAACAGGGGCGCAAGGAAGCCAAGAGCTATCTCATGGACGCGCGCCGGCGAGTCGAAGCGGCGATCTCCAGCGTCCAGTCATCAGCGGCGGACGAGGCGGCGCGAGAGGCCCGGCGCATGGTGGAGGAGGGGATCCAGGCCGAGTCCCAGGCGCTACGCCAGGCCGAGACGCAGGAACGCCGCGATCGGCCCCAGGTCCCCATGTTCGCGGGTCAACGCGTGCAGGTGGGGCAGGGAGGGATTGGGACGGTCCAGGAGATCCGGCCCGACGGCAAGCTGGTGGTCGCGGTGGGGTCGGTACGCATGGTGGTGGATCCTGCCACGGTCACTCCGGCGGAGGCCCGAGCTCCGAAAAAGACCACCTCATCCGCACCGTCGGGCACCCATTCGCTACGCTCAGGGCAGGCTCCGGCCGAACCAACGGCGTCCGAGGTGGATCTCCGGGGCATGACCGGCGATGAGGCCGAGACGGCCACGCTGGCCGCGGTGGATGCAGCGTTTAGCGCAGACCGGCCTTACCTTCGTATCATTCACGGGATGGGAACCGGAGTGGTGCGCGAGCGGGTGCGCCGCGTGGTCTCCTCGGACCGGCGTATCAAGTCCTTCGGCAATGCCCCCGCCAACCAGGGCGGGACTGGAGTGACGATAGTGGAATTCACCGCATGAGCATGATTCCCGACGAGATCATCGAGCAGGTGCGGGACAGTGCCGATCTCGTCAGCGTCATCGGGGAATCCGTGGAACTGAAGCGCACCGGGGCCGACTATCGGGGACCCTGTCCATTTCATGGCGGGACTCACCGCAACTTCGCCGTCGTTCCCAAGAAACAACTCTACTACTGTTACGTCTGTCACGCCGCGGGCGATGTTTTCTCCTACTTCATGAAGCGCTTCGGGATGGACTATCCTACCGCCGTCCGCGAGGTCGCCCGGCGGAGCGGGATCGTCATTCCGGAGACCACCAGCCGGGCCGGTCCCGACCCCCGGGAGCCGCTCTACAGCGCGGTCGCGCTGGCCCAGGACTGGTTCGCCCGCCAGCTGGTGGAAGCGCCCGAGGCCGATGGTGCCCGCCGCTACCTCCAGGGCCGGGGATTGGAGATGGAGACCGTGCAGCCGATGGGCCTGGGCTTCGCTCCCGCGGGGACGGCATTTCTCGAGGCGATGGGCAAGCACCAGATTCCGAATGAAGTCATGCTCGAGGCCGGGCTCCTGCATAAGCGGGATGATGGCCGTATCATCCCCCGGTTCCGCGGTCGCCTGCTCTTTCCGATTCACGATCTCCGGGGCCGCGCCGTCGGGTTCAGCGGCCGGATCCTGGGGCCGGGTGAGCCCAAGTACCTCAACTCGCCCGAGTCCCCGATATTTCACAAGGGCACCATGCTGTACAATCTCCACCAGGCCAAGAACGCCATCCGGAAAGAGGAACAGGCGATCCTGGTGGAAGGGCAATTCGATGTCCTGCGCCTGGTGCTGGCCGGTGCGGAAAACGTGGTGGCGCCCCTGGGCACGGCCCTCACCCCGGACCAGGCTGCCCTGCTGCGCCGCTTCGCACCCACGACCGTGCTGATGTACGACAGCGACGCCGCCGGCCAGCGCGCCACCTTCCGGGCGGGCGACGAGCTGCTGCGTCGCGAGGTCCGGGTCCGGGTTGCTACCATGCCCGCCGGGGAAGATCCCGACACCCTGGCAAAGAACGGCGGCCTCGCCGCGGTGGAGAAGGTGGTGCACGACGCGATCGACATCATGGAACGCAAGATCCAGCTGCTGGAGCAGAAGGGCTGGTTCGGCGACGTCGAGCATCGCCGCGAGGCGCTGGACCGGTTGCTGCCAACCGTTCGCGCCGCGAAGGACCCGATCACCCGTGAGCTGTACCTCTCGCTGGTGGCCGAGCGCACCGGGGTGAGCAAAGCAGTGCTGGAACAGGAGCTGGCCCAGGCGCCGCCGGCCCCGCCTCCACCGCCATCCCCCCGTCCCGACCAGCAGGTGGAACGCCGTCCATCCAGGGCCACTGGCCGAGCGCTCGGAAGCGTCCAGGAACGCAGTATTCTCCGGGTGCTGGTGCACTTCGATGGCTGGCTGGAGCGGGCGCGCGAGGAGATTCCGCCGGAATGGATGGAGACGCCGGAAACCCGTGAGCTGTATGTCGCGCTGCTTGCCCAAGGGGTGCGCGAGCTCCCGGTGGACGTGCTGGATGGAATGGGCGGCGGCCTGCGGGCGCTCTGGACCGAAATCAGGAAGCCGATGCCCGAGGCCGATGCGATGGCTGCGGGCGACATATATGAAAGCGCCCGGCAGTATCTCGAGGCCCGGCCGCATTTCCGGGAATATGAAGAGTTTACCCAGCGCCTGCGGACCACCGGCCAGCGCGACCAGACGCTGCTGACGGAATACAAAACCCGGCGCGAGGAGCTGAAGCGGCGCTTCCCGCTTGCCGCGGAAAAATTCCTGATGGGCTCGGTCGGCAACAAGCTGCGGCAGCGGCGCCAGAGCCGGCCGGCTCAATGATTGCTGGTCGGGCGTCCCTCGCATGCTCGGGACAGGCTCCAGCCCGACTTGATTGTCCTTGTCACTTGTCACTTGTCACTCGTCACTTGTAAGGGCTATGCATCCTGAACTGATCAAATTGCTCGATCTCCAGGCCCACGATCTCGAATTGCTCGCGGTGGATGCCCGGTTGCTCGAAGTGGACACCAGGGTCGCCGCCCTCGACGAAGAGTTGCGCAAGGCCAGGGAAACGGTGAACGCCGCCCAGCGTTCGGTCGATGCCGAGCGAACGAAACGGGATGAGCTGGAAGCCCGGATCGAGGGGCATCGCAAGCACCAGGACAAGCGAAAAGAAAAGCTTGAGTTCATGAAGACGCCGAAGGAGGTCTCGGCCCTGATGGCGGAGATCGACCTGGCCCGCTCGGTGCTTTCCAATGAAGAGAGCGAGTGGGTGCGCTCCTCCGACCAGGTAGGAATCCTGGAAAACAAGAAGAAGGAGTTTGAGGTTCAGGCGGCGGGGGTGGAGTCGGTCCAGGCCGAGGCGCGGGAGGAGCTGGGAACCCAGCGCGAGGCTCTCGGAGGGGAGCGGGCCGAGGTGCATGTGCGCCGGGAAGCCGCCGCAACGGAGGTCACCAAGCCCCTGCTCCAGCGCTACGACAAGCTGCGGGGTAACCGGGCGTACGCTGTGGTGGTTCCCCTGGCGGGTCCGGCGTGCGGTGCCTGTTTTACCCAGGTGCCCCTGGCACGCCGAAGCCAGATCAAGGCGGGCGCCATCATCGAGGGTTGCGAGAGCTGTGGAGTGATTCTGTACTTCCCCGAGTGATTTTGGTACCCACCCTTATCGTGGTCTCCGTTTAGATTTCCGGGGTGACCATTCCCGTTTCAGCCCAGGCACTGCGCTGGGTCGTGACCCCGCGGCCCGCGGCCGACCAGGTCCGGCTTCTTGCCGCTGAACTAAAGCTCCCGGAACCGCTGGCCGCGCTGCTCATCCAGCGCGGTTTCCGCAACCCGGCCGCTGCCCGCCGCTTTCTCCGGCCCCAGTTGACCGAGCTCCACGACCCGCTTTCCCTCGCCGGAATGGCCGAAGCGGTGGACCTGGTCGTGAAAGCGGTGCGAGCCGGCCGCACCATTTTGGTGCACGGCGACTACGACGTGGACGGCCAGTGCGCGACCGCCATGTTGACCCGGGTGCTGCGCGTGGCAGGTGCGTCGGTGGTGCCGTTCCTTCCTCACCGGCTTCGGGATGGCTACGACTTTGGACCGGCGGGTCTCCAGGCCGCCGTGGATGCCGGGGCATCTCTCATCATCACGGTGGACTGCGGCATCACGGCCGACCAGACTGTGGCGGCGGCAAAGGCCGCCGGGATCGCGGTCATCCTGACCGATCACCACCTGCCGGGCCCGCAATTGCCGACGGCCGATGTCATCATCAATCCGCAGCGGCTGGACGATACCTCCGGGCTCACGATGCTCTGCGGTTCCGGGGTGGCGTTCAAGCTGGCGCAGGCACTGGTGCCGGCGCTGAGTCTTCCGGTCAATCTTCCTTTTCATCTCCTGGACCTGGTCGCGCTGGCCACCGTTGCCGACCTGGTTCCCCTGGTGGGAGAGAACCGGGTCCTGGTGAAACACGGCCTCAAACTGATGGCCGCGTCGCATTGGCCCGGCGTTGCCAGCCTGCTCCGGGTTACCGGCCTCGCGGGAAAGGAAGTCCGGGCGCATCACCTTGGATTTCTCCTGGGACCCCGGTTGAATGCAGCGGGCCGTGTCGGCGATGCGGCGGACGGACTCCGGCTCCTCCTCACCGACGATCCGGCGGAAGCCGACCAGCTCGCCGGCAAGCTCGAGATGCTGAACACCGAGCGCCAGGCGCTGGACCAGGAGATCCTGGTCCAGGCGCTGGAACAGGTGGAGCAGCACGATCTGGACAACGCGGCCGGGCTGGTGCTGGCCGGCGAAGGTTGGCATCCTGGCGTGGTGGGTATCGTCGCGTCACGAGTGGTGGAGCGCTACGGCCGCCCGACATTTGTCATTGCGCTGGACGGGGACATCGGGAAGGGCTCGGGCCGCAGTATTTCCCGGTTCGATCTCCATGGCGCGCTGCATCAGTGCGGCGCCCTGCTGGAACGTTTCGGCGGACACCACATGGCCGCGGGGCTCACCGTGCTTCGCAGCCAGCTCCCGGCCTTTCGCGAGCGTTTCATGGAAGTGGCCGGAGGCCAGCTTCACCCCGAAGACCTGGGCCCCGAGCAGCGGGTGGATCTCGTGCTCGGCCTGGATGAGCTCAGCATGGACCTGGAAAAGCTCTGCCGTTACCTGGAGCCCTGCGGAATGGGAAATCCGGGACCGGTGTTCGGAGTTCGGGCCGTGCGGTTCGGCGATCGCCGCATCGTCGGCAACGGTCACCTGAAGGGGATGCTTCTCAAGGACGGCAGCGCCATTGCCGCGATCGGTTTCGAATGGGCGGACCGGGTGCCGTGGCTGGGGGATCACCCGGTGGACGTCGCGTTCCGGCTGGAGTGCAACGAGTACATGGGGAACCAGTCGCTCCAGGCGAGGGTCGTGGGGATCTCACCGGCCCAGGGTCTATTATCCTGAGCGCAGGTGTTGTCATCCTGAGGAGCGTAATGTTTGTCATCCTGAGCGCAGCGAAGGATCTCAAGCTCACCTCGCATATGTACCCAGAGTCCAGACCGGGCTGCCTTTGAGATCCTTCGCTGCGCTCAGGATGACAACCGCTGTGCTCCTCAGCATGACACACCTGCGCTCAGGATGACGAACGATACGCGGGGGATGAAATGCGCATAACCGGCGGCGAGTTTCGGGGACGGCGCCTCGTCGTGCCAAAGGATTCCCGGGTGCGGCCGACCGGCGAGCGGCTGCGCGAAGCCTGGATGAGCATTCTCCAGGATTCGATCCCCGGCGCCCGGGTGCTCGATCTCTTTGCTGGAAGCGGGGCACTCGGACTGGAGGCGTTGTCGCGCGGAGCCGCCTACGTCGAGTTCGGCGAGATGTGCACCGGTTCGCTCGCCGCGCTGCGCGCCAATATCGAGACCCTGGGCATAGAGGCGCGGGTCAAGGTCCACCGGGGCGATGCCATGAAGCTCGCCGAGAAGCTGCCCCCGGCGGCGTTCGACGTGGTGATGGCAGACCCGCCCTATACCATAGATTATGCTGGCCGGCTGGTGGCCCTCTTCCGCCAGACCCCGTTTGCCCGCATTCTGTCTGTCGAGCACCGCGCCAGCGACCCGGTGTCGGGAGACGACACCCGCCGTTACGGCGACTCGGCCCTCACCTTCTGCTTCGCGCC
>JBDTTZ010000531.1:0-3611 GCA_040008015.1 Gemmatimonadota bacterium | reverse complement strand
GCGGCGGGCTCAGCCGGGTGAAGGGTCCCAGGTCCTGGTGGGGAAGCTTGAGCGCCTCCGCCACCTGGGTGAGCGTGCTGCCTTCGCCGAGCCGGCGTTCTACACCCTTGGCCATTTCCCGCGCCTGAACCCATTTCTTCTGGTCCCGCACCGCAGACTCCACGGTGGGCCGAACGCTCTCCAGGGGAGGAATGCCGCCTTCCTGCAAGCTGTCCAATCGGAAGAGGAAGAACGCCTCCGGGATTTCGATCACCGGGCCGATCTCACCCTTCTGAGCCTGGAACCCCCAGACCCCGGCATCGGGAACCACGGCCCGTCCCACCTGGACCCGGGTACCTTCCTGGATCGGGCCGGTATGGAGCAGGGGCAGGTTCAGTGCCCGGCTGACGGTGTCCAGGGCCGCCGGGTCCAGCCGCTCCGCGGCGAGGCTTTCCAGCGAATCGGCCTGGGCATCGAGCCGGTCGCGATGGGTGCCGGCGATCTCGATCGGCACCAGGATGTGCCGGGCCTTGGCCTTGTTGCCGGTCCGGCTGGTCACTTCGATCAGGTGATAGCCGAACTGGCTCAGCACCGGCTGGGACAGGGTGTTCAACGGCAGGGAGAACGCGGCGGAGTCGAACTTCGGATCGAAGTCGCCCCGGGTCCACTCTCCCAAGTCGCCACCGCGGCTGCCGGAAACGGTGTCGGACGATTCCCGCCGCGCGACCTCTTCGAACGGCACGCCCCCGGCGATCTCGGCGCGAAGCGAGGTGATCCGGGCCAGGGCGGCGGCGGTGTCTGCCGGAGTGATCTGCCGGGGAAGCGCGACATAGCTCATGAACGCGGTCTTCTTCCGGGTGAACTCGTCACGGTGCTGCAGGTAGTACTGGTCCACTTCGGCCGGCGTCAGCACTACGGACGAATCGGGCACCGCGGCGCGCGGCACAATCGGCATCAGGCGCACCTTGGCCTGCTCGTGCTCGTCCCGGTAGTGCTGCCAGAGCGCGGCATCGGAGAGGAAGACGTCCGCCGTGACTATGCTCCACAGCTTGGCCTGCTTGATCTGATCCCGATAGCTGGCCTCGAGATAAGGAATCGCCGCCTGGCCGCTGGTCGACTTGAGCCACTGCTCGTACTTGGTGGGATCGAATCTGCCGTCGGTCTGGAATGACGAGTCCACCAGGATCGGCTGGGGCGGGTTGCTGCGGATGGCGTCGACCACTTCCTCGGAGGTGACCGAGATGTTGTTGCGGTCCATCTCCTGGCCGAGAATCCGGTTCTGGATAAACTCTTCCCAGACCTGATCGCGAACCGCCTGGAGATCCTCGAGGCTCAGCGGAGCCGCGCTCTGCTCCTGGCGCTGCCGGATGGCGTCCTGGACCCGCTCCTCATAGACCCGGGTCTCGACCCGCTGCCCGTTGATCCGGCCCACCGTGGTCTTGGCGAAAACGCCGGAGCCACCGGTGATCCCGGAGAGGTCGAGCAGCCACAGCAGAAGCATGAGGCCGAAGAACACCGCGATCAGCTTGGCGCTGTTCCGAAATGCTTGCATCATAACGAGTAACACCAACTTGTTGGAGAAGTGAAGAACCGCGAATTCTAAGGGCCATGACCCCGAATCTCAAGCGACTGGCCCATCGGCCGACGACCCAGTCCGGAGATTCCGGAGGGATCGGGACCGGTAACGGACTGTTGACAGTACCGCCCGCGAGTCTTACGTTTAGTCCAATTCTGACAACAACTTAGCTAACGGAACCCCGGGATGGCCTACACCAGCGAGATCGACAAGCTCGAAAGGCGTCACAGGGAGAATCCCGAAGGCCGAACGTTCGCTCCGCTGGCGGATGCCTATCGCAAGGCTGGCGATGTGCCGCGGGCGCTCGAGATTCTGAAGTACGGCCTTCAACTCCACCCTGACTACCTCTCGGCGAGCATCGTCCTGGGTCGCTGTCACCTTGATATGGGTGATCTTCCCGGTGCCGAGGCGGCCTTCCGTCGCGTCCTCGAGCTCGACAAGGAGAACGTCATCGCCATCAAGGCACTGGCGGATATCACCGAGCGGCAGGTTCGCTTCGGTGAATCGGAGGACTGGCTCAATTACCTGCTGTCGATCGACGGCAGCAACGAAGACGCCCGGCTGCAGCTGACCCGGTTGAGCATCATCCGGGAGCAGCACGACAAGATGGCGACGCTGGACCTCCCTCCCAGCACACCGGAAACCACCCGGGAGGCCGTCGCACCTCCGCCCGAAGCGGCACCCCCTCCCCGCAGCGAACCGGTCACCGCGAAAACGCCGGCCATCCGGCTGGACCTCGATCTCGACGAGACGGTGGAGATTCCGCCGCCACCGGTCATTGAAGCCACCCAGCCCATGCCGGAAGCCCTGAACGTCGGGCCCGGCCTGGATGAGATCCTCGCGCTGGCTCAACAGCGGGAGGAAGCGCCACCCCTGGGTGAGGACCCGATGCAGTCGGCGCTGGCGGCCTCGGACGAGCCGCTCGACGATGATGCGTTCCGGGCTGGAGACGACGATGAGTTCTCCGTGGGTGTAGAGCGCCACGAGGATATCGTGCTCCGGCCCAGCTCCACCTCGGAGTACCAGGTCCCGAGCGACGCCGATCTGCTCGGCGGGCGCAGCAGTGGCGGCTTTTCGCCCGGCTTCGAAGAGGATATGCCCGCATCCATGGCTCCCGCGACACCGGAGCCGGAGACTGCCGACGAGTCGGCATCTCCCGCCGGACTCTGGCAGTCGAGCCAGGACGATGCCACAACCCCCGAAGAAGCCGCGCCGGCCGGTGTGGAACACTTCGACGAGTTCGTTCCGCCGGAAGACACACCGGTGGCGGCGGAAGCCAATGCCGAAGCTGAAATTGAAGAGCCGGTTGCGGAAGAACTGGTGGAGGTGGAAGAGCCGGTAGAGGAGGAGCCGGTAGAGGAGGAGCCGGTAGAGGAGGAGCCGGTAGAGGAACCCGCTCCCGCCCCCGAAATGGTGAGCGCAGAGTCCGAGCTGCTGGTGACCGAGACCATGGGCGACGTGTACGCCGACCAGGGCCATCATGGAGACGCACTGGAGGTCTATCGCCAGCTGCTGATCCGCGCTCCCGCCGACAGCCGGCTCCGGGACAAGATCGCCCGGCTGGAGCGCCGGACCCCTCCGCCGGCTCCGGCCGAACGAAAGACCCAGCGCGGGTTCGCCGCCGCGCAAACCGGGGGGCAATCCGTGTCGGCCTACTTTGGCGACCTGCTTTCGTCGCGCCTGGAGGAATCCGGCAACGGTGCGGCAAGCTCGCCGGACCGGCCCGGCCAATCCGCCGATGCCGGCTCATCGGCCACGATGGATGAGGCGTTCGACGAGGCCGAGACCCCGTCGGAAGGCGAGCCGACCCGCCCGGCGAGTCAGCCGCTTTCACTGAGCGCGATCTTCGGGGAGGATTCCTCCCCGGTTCCTCCTGTCGTTTCGGGCCCCGAGTCGGGCCAGCCCGCGGAGCGGAAACCGGGTTCTTCCTTCGACGAATTCTTCGGGGAGCGTTCCGCGCCGCCGGCCGGGGGCACCCGCACCCGCACCATCCGCCACTCCGACGGCGACCAGGACGACCTCGAACAATTCCACAAATGGTTGAAGGGGCTCAAGC
>JBDTTZ010000530.1:0-6057 GCA_040008015.1 Gemmatimonadota bacterium | reverse complement strand
GGTTCCTGTGCGAGTCTGCCTTTTTCAACTCAGAGCCACAGAGGCTCAGAGGATTATTTCAATTGGAAAAGACGTACAACATGTTCGACAATGTACCGCGATATCTCTGAGGTCTTTGGTTCTGCTGGAACCGTACGGGTTCCTGTGCGAGTCTGCCTTTTTCAACTCAGAGCCACAGAGGCTCAGAGGATTTCATCTTATTGAAACAGATAAGTGATATGATACGACGACAAAGACTGTGATACCTCTAAGTCTCTGAGCCTCTGAGCCTCTGAGTTGAAAACGATTCTGCGCAAAGGAACCGACACTACACCGGTTCAACAATAGTGATGTTCTTGTTGGTAAAGACACAGATGTCGGCTGCGATCTCCATCGATCGCTGCACGATGTCCCTCGCGCTCAGCTTGGGATCGGTGTACATCGCCCGGGCCGCCGCCAGCGCGTAGTTCCCGCCGGAGCCGATGGCCAGGATGCCATCATCCGGCTCGATCAGCTCGCCGGAGCCCGAAAGCAGGAAGCTGTGCTCCACGTCGGCCACCACCAGCAACGCCTCCAGCCGGCGGAGCAGCCGGTCGCTGCGCCAGTCCTTCGCCAGCTCCACGGCCGCCCTGGGGAGGTTACCGGGAAAGCGATCCAGCTTTTCCTCGAACTTCTCGAACAGCGTGATAGCGTCGGCCACGGCGCCGGCGAACCCGGCCAGCACCTTGCCCGATTTCAGCGCCCGCACCTTGTTGGCTCGCGACTTCATGACGGTCTCGCCGAAGCTGACCTGGCCGTCTCCGCCCAGCGCGACTTTGCCGTCTTTTCTGACCGCTACGATTGTGGTATGTCGAATTCTCATCTTGCCTCAGTTCATATTGCTGCCATTCCGAGCGAAGCGAAAATCTCAAGGATCGGTTGAGCTTTGAGCTTGAGATCTCTCGCTCCGCTCGGGATGACAACTTGGATCTACTACGCTCTCGGATGCGCCTGCTGGTACACTTTCTTGAGCCGCTCTACACTCGTGTGAGTGTAAATCTGCGTCGTGCTCAGGCTCGCGTGACCCAGTAACTCCTGCACTGCCCTCAGATCCGCGCCGGCATCCAGCATGTGGGTGGCGAAGGTGTGCCGCAGCGAATGCACCCGCAGCCGCTCCCCGCCCACGAGGTCGAACAGCCGGTGCATCGCGCGCTGGATGCTGCGGCCGGTGAGCCGCCCGCCCCGCTGATTGATGAACACCGCCCGCCGGTCGGCCGGCTTGAGGCTCCGGAGCTGGGAGCGGCGCTCGATATAGCGGCGCAGCACGCCGACCGCGCGGGCACCCACCGGGACGATCCGTTCCTTCCTGCCCTTGCCGCGCACTTTTACCTGGTCGGAGAGCAGGTCGAGGTCGCCGAGGTCCAGCCCGGCCAGCTCCGAGAGCCGGAGCCCGCTGGAGTAGAACAGCTCCAGCATCGCGAAATCTCTGAGCCCGGCGAAGTCGCCGGTTTCCGCCGCCGATTCCGCGACCGCGAAGAGCGCCTCGGTCTGGCCCTTCTCCATCCAGGTCGGCAACCGGCGGTCCAGCTTGGGGATCTTCGTGCGCTTCGCCGGGTTCGCTTCCATCCCGTGGTGGACCTGAAGATAACGGTAGAAGCTGCGCAGCGCCGAGAGCGCGCGCGCCGCCGAGCGCTTGGTCAATCCCTTGCGCTGCAGCTCGCCGAGAAACGCCCGTAGTCCTTTGCGATCGATCGTTTCCCAGCTCCAGTTGCCCTCGTAATGCCTCCCGCAGAACTCGACCCAACAGTCCAGGTCCCGCCGGTAGGCCTTCACCGTGTTGGGCGAGACCTGCCGCTCTTTTTCGAGGTGCTCCAGGTATTCCTTCAACTGATTCACTCAGACCTCGCTTTGACTGTCATTCCAAGCAGAGCGAGGAATCTCAAAGCCGGTTTTGACTTGTGCCTGAGATCCCTCGCTAACGCTCGGGATGACAAACCAGTCAGTGGGGTCACGCCGCGGCCGCCGCGCTTCTCCGCGGTCGCCGCGAGGTACTGTTGCAAGGCTCACCCCGCAGCACGCAGCGCAACCAGGCCAGCCTGATCCATCCACTCCGCAAGCTCCCGCTGCGCCCGATCGACCAGCCCCTGCTTCCTGGCGTCCTTGCGGATCTTCTTTGTCAACGGCTCCAGCAGTCCGAAGTTCGCGTTCATCGGCTGGAAATGCTTCGGATCCGCCTCGCGCAGGTAGCGATATAACCCGCCCAGCATCGTCGTGGCCGGAGGTATCGCCGGCGGCTCGCCCTGGAGTACCCGCGCGAGATTGATCCCCGCCATAAGCCCCGTCCCCAGCGATTCGGTATACCCCTCGACCCCGGTGATCTGTCCCGCGATGAACACCTGTGGATCGTCCCGAAGAGTGAGACCCGGCCCCAGCACCGCGGGGCTGTTCACGTACGAATTGCGATGAATGCTGCCGAATCGCAGGAACTCGGCGTTGGCCAGCCCGGGGATGGTCGCGAATACGCGTTTCTGCTCCGGAATCTTGAGCCGAGTCTGGAAACCGACCAGGTTCCACATCTGGCCCGCGCGGTCCTCGCGCCTCAACTGGACCACCGCCCACGGCTCCCTGCGGGTGCGCGGATCCGGCAAACCTACCGGCTTCATCGGTCCGAACCGCAGCGTTTCCCGCCCGCGGCGCGCCATTTCCTCCACCGGGAGACAGCCCTCGAAATACGGCACCGTGTCGAAGTCGTGCCCGCTGAACTGGTCCCCGGCGACCAGCGCATCGAGAAACGCTTCATACTCTTCGCGGGTCATCGGCGCGTTCAGGTAGTCGTCCCCTTCCCCCTTGCCGTAGCGGGAGAGCGCGTAGAGCCGGTCGCTGTCCAGTGATTCATGGGAGACGATCGGCGCGATCGCGTCGTAGAACGCCAGCGCATCCACTCCCAGCCGCCCGGCCAGCGACTTCGCCAACGATTCCGAGGTCAGCGGCCCGGTGGCGATGACCGCGGGCGACGGGATCTCCGTGACCTCGCCGCGCACCACCTGGATGTTGGGATGGGAGTGGATCAGCCGGTCGGCTTCGGTGGAGAACACGTCGCGGTCCACGGCGAGCGCGGATCCCGCCGGCACCCGCGCCTGGTCGGCGCAGCGCAGCAGGAGACTGCCCAGCGCCCGGAGCTCGGCCTTCAACAGGCCGTGGGCATTGCCGAGCTCGGTGGATTTGAAGGAGTTGCTGCAGACAATCTCGGCCAGGCGTTCGGTCTGGTGCGCCGGGGTTCGGACCACCGGCCGCATTTCGCGCAGGGTGACGGTTATTCCTCGTTCGGCGAGGGCCCAGGCCGCTTCCGAGCCGGCCAGCCCTCCGCCGACGACGGTGACGTTCACGTCAGTGCCGCCTCCTCCGCGTCAACCATGATTTCCTTGTGACCGCACTTCATGCAGACCCGAGACTCGCCATCCGCCTTGCTCACCCGCTTCTCCCGGCCCACCCAGCCGCAGGCGGGACAGGTCTCGGGGACCGGCTTGTTCCAGGTGGAGAAATCGCACGCCGGGTATCGCAGGCAGCCCCAGAATGACTTGCCCCGCTTGGTGCGCCGCTCGGCCAGGTCGCCTTCCTCGCACTTGGGACACTTGATGCCGAGGGAAATCGAGCGGGTACCCTTGCACTTGGGGTAGGTGGTGCAGGCCAGGAACTCCCCGAAGCGGCCGGTCTTGATCACCATTGGCGAGCCGCAGAGCTGGCACTTCTCGTCGCTCGGCTTGTCCGGGGTCTTCTGTTTCTTGAGCGACTGGGCGTAGTCGCAGGTCTTCTTGTAGTTGATGCAGGCGAGGTAGGGCCCGAACCGGCCGCTCTTGAGCTCGATCGCGCTGCCGCACTTGGGGCACTTTTCCTTGGCCAGGTCCTGGAGCCCATGGGCCTCCATGACCAGCGCGTTGATGTCCACCGCTTCCAGCGCCTTGAGGAACGGGCCATAGAAGTTGTGGAGCACCTGGTGCCAGTCCAGCTCCGAGCTCTCGATCCGGTCCAGCTCGCCTTCCATGAGCGAGGTGAACTCGACGTTGAAGATCTCGGGGAACTTGCTGATCATCACCTTCTCGACCGTCTCGCCCAGCTCGGTCGGGAAGAAACGCCGCTGCTCGTTGCGGACGTACTCCCGCGCCGTCAGGGTGGAGATGATGGCGCTGTAGGTGGACGGCCGGCCGATCCCCAGCCGCTCCAGCTCTTTCACCAGGCTCGCTTCCGAGAAGCGGGGCGGCGGCTCGGTGAAATGCTGGTTCGGCGTGATCGAGCGGACCTCGACCTGGTCGCCCACCGCGAGCGGCGGGATCGGCGACAAGTCGTCCACCGAGCGGCCCTCCTCGGCCTCCCGTCCCTCGGTGTACAGGACGTGGTAGCCGTTGAAGATCATGACCGACCCGCTGGCCCGCACCAGGTAGCGGCCCAGGTCGAAGTCTACGATGGTCATGTCATACACGGCGGGCATCATCTGGCTGGCCACGAAACGCTGCCAGATCAATTGATAAAGGCGGAACTGGTCCGGCTCCAGGTATTTCTCCACCTGGTCCGGCCGCCGCCGCACGTCGCTGGGTCGGATGGCCTCGTGGGCGTCCTGCACCCGCGCCGCCTTGGAGGTGTACGTATTGGGCGCCTCGGGCAGGTAGTCCTTCCCGTACTGGGTGCCGATCAGGTCGCGCACCGCGGTGATCGCCTCGGGAGAGACCCGCACCGAGTCGGTTCGCATGTAGGTGATGAGGCCGACCGGTCCTTCTTCCCCGACATCAATGCCTTCGTAGAGATCCTGCGCGGTGCGCATGGTCCGGCGCGACGAGAAGCCCAGCTTCTTGGCGGCTTCCTGCTGAATCGTGCTGGTGGTGAACGGCGCGCCCGGCCGCTTCTTGCGCTGCTTCTTCTCGACCTTGGAGACGACGAACGGCACCTTCTTCAGGTCCTTCACCACCTGGTCGGCTTCGGCCTGGTTGTGGAGCTGCGGCTTGTGGCCGTCGATCTTGTGGAGGCCGGCTTCAAACTCCTGGCCGTTCTTCGCGCACATCGCTTCGATGGACCAGTACTCCACCGCGGTAAAGGCGCGGATCTCCCGCTCCCGCTCGACGATCAGCCGGAGGGCGACGGTCTGGACCCGCCCGGCTGAAAGCCCGGTGCGGATGCTCTTCCAGAGGATGGGGCTCGCCTTGTACCCCACCAGCCGGTCGAGAATCCGGCGGGCCTGCTGCGCGTCCACCTTCTTGTCGTCGATCTTCTGCGGGTTGGCCATCGCCCGCTCGACCCCGGTCTTGGTGATTTCCTCGAACAGCACCCGGTGAATGGGCGCCCGGGTATCCAGCTGGCCGGCCACGTGCCAGGCGATGGCCTCGCCCTCCCGGTCCGGATCGGTCGCCAGGAAGATCTGGCTGGCTCCCTTGGCCGCCTTCTTGATGTCGGCGAGGGTCTTGGTCTTTCCTTTAATAGTGACGTACTTGGGCTCGAAGTTCTTGTCGACATCCACCCCCAGCTCCCGGGTGGGGAGGTCGCGCACATGGCCCACCGTGGCCTTTACGTCGAAGCCCCGGCCCAGGTACTTCCCGATGGTCTTGGCCTTGGTGGGAGACTCGACGATCACCAGCGAGCTTTTCCCGGACGCAACCGGCCCGTCCCCGTTCTTCCGGCTCCGCACTGCGCGGCGCGCCGGCTTGGCGGACGCTTCGTCCAGGACCACGACGGTCGCGGATTTTCTCTTCGGGCTGGGACGCGGTTTCGCGTCCTTCGACTTGGTTGGCGCCATGGGCTCCAGCATACGATCCAGGTTCAAACGACTCGCAAACTTCAGTGGTACAAAAAACCCGCGGATCACAACATCCGCAACCCACCCAACTCCAACGTGCTCACCTGCAATGACTTAGAATTGCGAGCGGTACATGGTAAGCGGTAAGCGGTAAGCAGTAAGCGGGACCTGGACGCGGGCACTTGCTGTGGCATTCTGATCAGAGTACACCTCTAGTCCCGCTCACCGCTTACCTCACACCTACCATCCCGCATGTTCTCGCGCGAGGGCCACGATCTCGTCCGCGGCAGCTTCGGGGGTTTTCACGTCGTTCTTGA
>JBDTTZ010000529.1:0-2013 GCA_040008015.1 Gemmatimonadota bacterium | reverse complement strand
CCGCTGAACGGCGGGTCGCCGCCCAGCATCTCGTACACCACGCAGCCCAGCGAGTAGAGGTCAGTCCGGCCGTCCAACTCGGCCTGGGCGCTGGACTGTTCCGGCGACATGTAGGCGGCGGTGCCGATCGCGATGCCCCGGGTGGTGAGCACCTCGGGATCCGCCGAGCGGTCGATCGCGCGCGCGATGCCGAAATCCGCAACCAGGGCGGCGAGGCCGGCCAGCAGAATGTTCTCCGGCTTGATGTCCCGGTGAATGATGCCGTGCTGGTGGGCATGATTCAGCGCCGCGGCGATGTCGCGCGCGATCGCAACCGTGTCCTCGATGGGTAGTTGCTTCTCCCGGAGCAGCCGATCGCGCAACGACTCGCCGTCGATGTAGGGCATGACGTAATAGGGAATACTGTCCCCGGCGAGCGTCACTCTGCCGCTGTCGAGCAACGGAACGATGTGGGGGTGGGTCAGCTCGGAGGCGATGCGGATTTCACGGAGGAAGCGGTCCTGGCCCACAGCGCCGGCCAGCTCCGGCCGTAGCAGCTTGATGGCCACCCGGCGGCCCTGCTGGCGATCCCGGGCGAGATAGACCGTGGCCATGCCCCCGCTGCCGAGCAGTCGTTCCAACTCGTAGCGATCAGGGATGGCGAGCTTGAGCTGGCTGAAAAGATCGGACATGTGCCCAGGTGGGCCCAACCATAGCGCCCAATTGGGGCCACCGCAAACAAAGGGGTAGGTCGGGCCTCCGTGCCCGACCTAGAGCCGGTCCAGTGTCTCCTTGGTCAACTCGTTGCGCACGTTCCCGGTGTTCAGCGTCCCCGCCGGTTCGAAGAGCAGCACCTCCACCTCCTCCTCGGCCACCGGCCGGTGCTCCACGCCGTGGGGCACCACGATCATGTCCCCCTGGGTAAGCTCGACCGTCCGGTCGCGGAACTCCATCCGGAAGCTGCCTCTTACCACCAGGAATAATTCGTCTTCATACTCGTGATGGTGCCAGACGAACGCGCCCTTGAACTTGCTCGCCTTGACGTGCTGGCCGTTCAGCTCGGCCAGGATCGTGGGAGACCAGTGCTTATGGATCTGGGCGAACTTGGTGGAGAGCGTGATCTTGTCCATGGTCTACGGAATCCCCCGCAGGTGATACGTCCCGATCAGCTCCGATTGTGCCAGCACGTGCCCTGCCATTGCCTGCTCCAGCTCCGCCTTGGTCGGCGTGCCGAGGTCCGGCAGCACCACATCCAGGGCGTACACCTTGTAAAAATACCGGTGCCGCCCGATGGGCGGGCAGGGGCCGCCGTACCCGGTTCTCTTCCAATCGTTCAATCCCTCCCGGGTCCCCGGGGCCAGCGCCTCGGGTTTGACCGCCTCGGGGAAACTGTGTGCCGAGGCCGGGATGTTGTACAGCACCCAGTGCACGAAGGTCCCTTCCGGCGCCTGGGGATCCGGAGCGTCGGGATCGTCCACGATCAGGGCGAACGACCGGGTCCCCGCCGGCGCCTCGACCCAGTCGAGCGGTGGCGATCGATCGTCGCCCTCGCAGGTGAAGCGCGAGTTCAGCGACTCGTTCGACACGAACGCGTCGGATCTCAACGTGAAGGGCACCGATCCTCCTATGGCGGCGGAATATCCAACGTGACCGTGTCCCCGACGCTCAAGAGCACCGGGTCGCTCGAAATCGCCCGGGCCAGGCCGAGCAGTGGCCTGGCCTGGAACACCACGGTTCCCCCTCCGGCCAGCTGCCCCGGCAGGATGTTGAACCAGGTGGTCTTGTTGGACGGCGCCAGGCCCAGCCGGGCTTGAGTACCCGTGCGGACGGCGAACATGTCCATGTCGCTCGAGGAGCGGTTGATCACTTCCAGGATGGTCCCCGGGTGGGGCGCCGCTGACCCGGTTTGACTGGAGGGTCCGGCACAGGCCCCGAGCGCCAGGCTGGCGGAGAGGAAGAGAATTGCCGAAGTTCGGGACAGCGATCGGGTACCCATCACAACCTCCGAAGCGAGACATCGCAACATGTTACGCC
>JBDTTZ010000528.1:0-8050 GCA_040008015.1 Gemmatimonadota bacterium | reverse complement strand
TGATGGTGTCGCAGCTGGACGGGATCGTGGGCTACCAGTTCCGTGACAAGCCCGAACTGCTGGGCGCGTGGAAGAGTGCGCGGAACGTGGCCTGGCCAATCGCCCAACCAGCCAAGCCGGCGGCCTAAACCAGTAACAAGTGACAGGTGACAAGTGACAAGTAACAACGAAGTCGAGGGACGAGCGGCAGCTGATCCGAAGGTGGGTTGGCTGCCGCTTCGGTTTTTAGGGTGGGGAAGCGGGGGAAGCGAGGGAAGACATTCCATCCCCGCGAAGCGGCCCCGCCAAACATGGCAAGCCTGTAGGGGCGCACTGCGTGCGCCCGTTGGCGCGATGGTGCGGATATCCGTTCGCGCGATGGCAGGGGCCGGAGGCTGCCGAAGCAATACGGGCTCTCGGCACGGATTGACAGCAACGAGGACACGCTGATAGCGTGCCCTCGGCGCATTCTGTCCCTGAAGGGACGAACGCGAATTCGACATTGCATCGCTTTAGCGATAGAACGGCCGAGGGCAGGCTTCAGCCTGTCCTTGGGAATAAACCAAGGCGCCCCGTGCCCGCCGGCACGGCATGATGAATTCCGCGATCGCGATTCTAACATCTCGCGCCCCTGGCGGGGCGCATTCATCCCCGCGCAGCGGCCCTGCCAAACATCACATTTATGTAGGGGCGCACTGCGTGCGCCCGTTGCCGCGATGTCCGCGCATTCATTCCCGCGAAGGTAGGGGCGCACAGCGTGCGCCCGGTCGTTGAGCGCGCGTGAAGGCGCGCATAGCATGCGCGCGCCGGCGTCCCCGCCGGCAATCATGGATGCCATGGTGGGCAGGTGAGTCGGGCTCCCGTGCCCGGCGGCACGGGCGGGGAGATTTTGGGATCGTGATTACCCGGGGCTTCGCCCCGGGCTCATGAATCCGCCGGCCTTTCAGGCCTGGCATCCAGTGCGACTTGAGCGTTGCCGCCCCCTCCGTTCATGGGGTGAGGTATGGAGAGGGACAGGGGTGAGGAAGGGGACAGGCGCTCGCCGTGCTCACTCGGAATGACAATCGTTCGGCTCGCCCGTCATTCTGTCTTCCCCCTACCGCCGGCAAACACACGCGGTGTGCGTGGTTTCAATTCAAGATTAGTCCTTCCCCCACCCCGGGTGCGGATCCTCATAGCTGGGAGGCTGCACCTTGAGCGCGATGCCCGGCACCAGGGTGTTGAGTATGGTATAGAGGACCACCCCGCCCAGGAGATACTCGGGGACCTGGAACCGCTCCCGCATCAGCTCGACGCACACCAGCGAAAACACCAGCGTCGGCAGCAGGGCGATAGCGATCTTGACGGCATGCGCCGGCCGCTCGCGGAGCGCGATCCACCGGTGCAGAGAGATTTCGCCCACGCGGAGCGAGATGAAGACCACAGTCATGACCGCACCGGCCACCACCGCCCAGCCGCCCCAGACCTGCGGTATGATATCGAGCCCGGCCTTGAAGAAGTAGAAGGGAATGAAGACCGAGGCAAACGCCTCTACCGCGTGCAGCATGCGTTCCGATGACATGGCCGGCAGCAGGTCGCGGAACTGGCGCGCGGCCAGCCCGGCGACGAAGGCGCCGACCAGGTAATAGACCCCGAGGTGTCGGGTGACGTAGGCCGACACCATGGCCACCATCAGCAGGAAGGCAAACTCCGACTTGGGTGCGTAAGGCGAGACCGTCACCGCGAACCAGCGAAAGACCGGCGGCAGGAGCACGATCAGTCCCACCAGCACCACCAGGCTGATCGTCAACTCCTCGAAGGAACCGGACCGAAGGGCGACGAACATGGCGCCGAGCGCGACGATCTCGGAGCTGATCGCCTTGGCCTTGGTCCACCGTTCCTCGTCTGGCGTCAGCCCGAAGCGGTGCAGGGAATCGAGGATGAACCCGGTGGAGGGAGTGATCAGCGCCAGCGACAGCAGTGTCGCGGGGCGGATTGTGAGATGCAGCGCCATCATTGCGATCGCGACGGTGGCGATCAGGGTGACGATCCAGATGCTGAGGTGCTGGACCAGGACCCGGGTATTGGGCCGCAGCTCGTCGAGGTCCACGTCCAGCCCCGCCAGGAGAAACAAGGCCACTATGCCGAGGGTGGAGAGCAGTCCCAGGGTATCGTCATTGGGGGACCATCCGAGTTGAGTGGCGAGCACTCCCAGCAGCAGGCTGGTGATGGCGGCGGGCAGCCGGAAGCGCTGCAGCAGCTTCGGCACGACGAAGAGCAGAAACAGGAGGACGATGTAGGCGAGGTCCTTGGGCATCAGCTACTATAGCCTTGCCTGGGGTGTTAAGTCGATCAGCACAGCCAGTTTCAAGCTTGCGCTGTTGACGGTCCTGTTCGCGGTGGGGATCGGCGTGCCCGTCGCCCTGGTGTCGACCCTTGACAGTTAGCGCATTTCTTGCGGGTAAGGAGTGAGCCGGGCGATGGAGCTCGGCGTGGTGAAGCGTTATCCTGAGAGTTCGCAATGTCAGAGAGGAGTACCTATGTCACCGAGTCGCTTGAAATTAGCCAGCTCCGCCATCCTCCTCGCCGCCGCGGTGTTCGCCTGTAGCGAAGGGGCAACAAATCCCAACGTCGACCGCCCCAACCTTACCACAATCGGGAATCCAGGCGTGGCAGACACTGGAGAAGTCGAGCTCTGCAAATGGGGCACCCAGGCCAAGTTTGCGGTAACGGTCGACGGTGTAACGGGACACCGGTTCTATCTCGGTCCCAACGCCTGCCAGGTCATAGCCACGTCGGTGGACCTGGGCAATGGAAACCATACCGTGACGGTAGTCGAAGACGTGCTCAAGGGCACCGCGTTCGACTCGATCGTCGGCACCGTGTACCGGGTGAACGATCCCGCTCCAGTTCGGGGCGCGCCGATCACCAACACCCACCAGATCACCAAGGTCTTCAATGGGGACCGGGGCTGGTTGTTCGAGTTCTATAATCAATAGTTCCGGGTAGTTCGGTGTCTATAGTTCCGGGTAATGCGGTGTCATCCCGAGCGTAGCGAGGGATCTCAAGCTAGCGTCTGATTCAATGCTTGAGATTCCTCGCTGCGCTCGAAATGACATCCGCTGCTGACCGCGGTCCTGCCCCTCTTGCCCAACTCCGACCCACATTGCATCTTTTTCGCTGGCGCCTGATCCGCGCCTAACCTCATCGGCCCTACCCCAGCCAGGGCCCCCGTGAGGCAAAGGGGGGCAGACTCCCGGATCTCCGCACCACATCCTTTGGATCGCCACAGGTTTGCCGCTGGGGGGCTGGCCCGTGGCCTGACCAAAGGAATCGAGCCATGACTACCAATAAAGACTTCAAGCATATCGTCCGCGCGCGCATGGCAAAGACCGGCGAGTCGTATACATCGGCGCGCGCTCAAATCCTGAAAGGTGGGTCGGTGGGTCAGTGGGTCGGTGGGGAGAAAACACCTACCCCCCTACCCACTGCCCCACTTGCCCAGCTTGCCCACCTTGCAGGTATGAGCGATGCCAAGGTGAAAGAAGCGACCGGGTGCAATTGGGAGAAATGGGTCCAGGCGCTTGACTACGCCAAGGCCTACACCTGGCCCCACCGGGAGATCGCCAGCTACGTCCACGAGAAGTTCAAGACGCCGAGCTGGTGGGCCCAGACCGTCACCGTGGGGTACGAGCGCATCAAGGGGCTGCGCGAGAAGGGCCAGAAGCGGGACGGCGGCTACGAAGCCACCAAGAGCAAGACCTTCCCGGCGCCGATCGGCAAACTCTACCGGGCATTCAACGACAAACGGATCCGCCAGGGTTGGCTTCCGGTCGCGGACTTGACCATTCGCAGCAAGACCCGCGACAAGTACATGCGGATCACCATGCCGGACCAGACCTCGGTCGCGGTAGGGTTCTCCACCAAAGGCGCCGGCAAGTCGCAGGTGGCGATCCAGCACGGGAGGTTCCCCGACCAGGCGGCATCCGAGCGGGTGAAGCAGTTCTGGGGAGAGCGGCTGGGGGTGTTGGGGGAGCTGCTCGTAAGATAAAACTCAAGGACAGGCTAAGAGCCTGTCCTTTTGTCTTCTCTTCGTGACCCTGATCACCGTACCTCGCTTCCATTCGCTGCAGCTTGCTGGAGCAATCACTAAGGAGAAGAAAAATGACAGCCGGCGAATTGATGACCTCAGACCCAGCGTGTTGCACGCCGAATGATACGGTCCGGCATGCAGCCGGGCTGATGCAGACCTGCGACTGCGGATGTATTCCGGTGGTCGCGGATGACGGAAGCAAACGCCTGATTGGAGTGGTCACTGATCGAGACCTCGCTATCCGGGCCACGGCCCGAGGCAAGGGACCGGAAACCCTGGTGCTCGAAGTCATGAGCACCGAGGTCTGTACCTGCAGCGCCGACGACGATCTCGGCACCGTCGAAGGGATCATGGCCCGGGAGCAGGTTCGCCGGGTGCCGGTCGTAGACCATGCGGGGTGCTGCATTGGAATGATTGCCCAGGCCGACCTTGCGCTCAACAGCGCGGCCGCGAGCGACAGTGAGCTGGGCCGGGTGGTGGAGCGAATATCGGAGCCGGCGCACGCCTGATTTTGTCATCCCGAGCGTAGCGAGAGATCTCAAGCTCAAAGCACAATCAGGCCTTGAGATTCCTCGCTTCCTCCTCGGAATGACCGTCAGTTCTGGCCCAGCTCTTTCAACCGCGCAATAGCCTCCTGCATCCCCGGATCCAGCTCCACCGACCGCTGGTAGCTCACCACCGCCTGCGTGGTGTCCCCGTTCTCCAGCAGCGCCTCCGCCAGCCAGTAGTGACTCAGGAATGACTCGGGGAACAGCCGGACGTTGAAGCCCAATACCTGAACCGCGTCGTTGAGCCGGTGTTGAGCGCGAAAGGCCGAGCCGACGGTGTTGATCTTCCACTCGCTGAAGAGCACCGCCTCGGGACATTGGGATCGCACGGTGTTGGCGAATCCCTCCGCCACCGCGACACCGCTGTCCCGCACTACCCGGGCAAATGCCCAGGTCAGCCGAAGGTCCAGCAGCCTTTGGGCGTCTGCCACGAGCGGAGGCTGGGAGGACATGCAGCGTTTGTGTGCTGCTATCACGACCCCGCGCTCCAGGATGCCCTGGACCAGGCGCTCCTCGGCTCGATTGGCCTGGGCCAGGCGGCTGAGCTTCTGCTCCAGGTCCACCCGGGGAAACCAGCGCCCCCGGACCATCACCCCGCCGATGGACTCCGTGTTGCCAATGTCCACCATGGGATCCCGGTCGAGCAGCACCAAGTCCGCCCGGCGCCCCGGTGCGATGGTGCCGAATACCTGCTCCTGGCCGAGGTACTGGGCCGGGAGCCGGGTGGCGGCGGACAGGGCTTCGTAGGGAGTGAATCCCATCGCGACGAAGTCGCGCAGCTCTTCGTGGAGACTCCACCCCGGGATCCAGAGGGGGCCAATCGCGTCGGTCCCGGTCATGATCCGCACCCCGCCCTGGTGCAAACCCCGGATCAACTTGAACAGGAAATCCCGCCGCTCCTGAAGTTTCGGAACCCCGCTGGGTCCCCAGTTCCTGATGTACCGGTTGTTCTCCCGCTGCCATAGAGCGAGTTGATACGGAGTCACGTAGGCGGTGGCCGGGTCCGCCAGCAGCGAGTCGAGGTTGGCGACCTGGCGGTAGATCCGGTCGTAGGTGACGAAGGTCGCCGTCATCCAGATATCCCGCTCTTGGAGCGCCCGCGCAACCAGCGGGATCCTGGCGACCGAGGTGTCGCTTACGTCGGATTTGAAATAGGTGTAAAGCACTTCCTCGGCATGGCTGATCTCGTCCTGGTGGTTCCGGAGCAGATTATCGAAGGGAAGATTGCGGGGCGCATGCCCGACCAGCCGGATGCCGAGCCGGTGCGCGACCGCTGCCAGGGTGTCATAGGTCTCGGCCTCGAGGCCGCCATGGATCTTGATCTCGTCGTAGCCGGCCGCCTTCTGTTCCATCACGGCACGGCGCGCATCGTCCGGTGTTTTGATCCCCGGCAGATTGGTAAAGGGACCCGATGTAAAGATGTTAGGCCCAATCAGCTCACCGCGATTGATCTCCTCCCGCCACTGAACATGATAGGGCTCGCCCTCGAGGTTGCGAACCGTCGTCACTCCCTTGGCGAGGTACAGGAGAAAGTCGGTGGTGTCGTCGACGTGCACGTGCATGTCGGCGAGGCCGGGGATCAGGAACTTGCCGCGACCGCTGACCTGGCGCACCCGCGCCGGAATCCGTACTTCCGCGGCCGGTCCCATCGACGCGATAAGGCCGTTTTCGACGATCACCGTCTGGTGCTCCAATCGTCGGTCCTGGTCCATGGGCAGGACGGTTATGTCCACAAAGGCCACCGGCCGGGGCGATGGGATGATGTGCGGACCGTTCAAGCCGAGGCTCAGCAATACAAGGGCACTGGCAATGCGATGTGACGTCATGGCTTCCGGGTAGGTAAGGGTGAGCGGACCGGGGTGGTTCGGGGTTGGATAGCGAAGGGGGGCGTAAGGTTGTATACTCATTTCCGCGCGCCAGGGCGCACCCAGTCCGCGGGAAGGGACTATCCCACCTGAGGGTCGATCCGAGATCGACCCCTGTAGCCGACACATAACCTTCCTTCTGCCCACACCAGCGGACCCGGGCGCCAAGAAGGAGGACGCATGTCTCGTATCCTGCCCGCCCGCCCCAATCTCGAGCACCTGAAGGCCCAGGCCAAAGTCCTGCTCCGCTCCCTCGAGGACCAGAGCAGCGACGCCCTCGAGCGTTACCGCGCATTCACCTCAAAACCGCTGTCATCCCCACCCAAGGTCGCCGATGCGCAGTTCGTCATCGCGCGGGAATACGGCTTCGAGAGCTGGCCCAAGCTCAAAGCGCACGTTGAAGGGGTGATCCGTGGCGTGGACCCGGTGCAGGCCCTGGTGGCCGCGGTCAAGTCGGACGACGTGGCCGAGGTGTCCCAGTTGTTGGTTGACTATCCCGATCTCAAGGCTCGGCTCAACGATGCGCTACCCGGCCTGCCCTTCGAGGGCACCCTCCTTCTCGAGGCGGTATCCCAGGCGAACCGTGACATGATCCAGGTCCTGCTGGATGCCGGCGCCGACATCAATCAGAAGAGCCATTGGTGGGCCGGCGGATTCGGGGTGCTCGACAACGCATCTCCCGAGCTGGTTCCCTTCCTGCTGGAGCGTGGCGCGGTGCTTCAGGCCAACGCCGCCGCCCGGCTGGGCATGCTGGAGCAGTTGGAGGCGCTGGTCGCGCGGGATCCAGCCCAGGTGCGAGCCCGGGGTGGTGACGGACAAACACCGCTCCACGTCGCCTCCACCCTGGCGATCGCCGAGTACCTGCTGGATCATGGCGCCGAGATTGACGCTATCGATGTGGACCACGAGTCTACCCCGGCGCAATACCTGGTGCGGGATCACCAGAACATTGTCCGGTTGCTGATAGAGCGGGGGTGCCGGACCGACATCCTGATGGCATCGGCCCTGGGAGACGTCGCCCTGGTGCGCCGCCATCTTGACCTGGATCCCCAAGCGGTGCGCGTGTCGGTTTCCGAGGAGTCCTTCCCCAAGCGCAACTTTCACAGCGGCGGCACCATCTACACCTGGACCCTGGGCGCAGGCAAGACACCCCACGCGGTGGCGCGGGAGTTTGGCCACCCGGAGGTGTTGCAGCTGCTCATGGACCGCACGCCGGATGACCTGAAGCTGGCCCTGGCGTGCGAGCTGGGCGATGAAGTTCTGTTCCGTAAACTGCTGGCCGCCCGGCCCGACCTGGTCACGTCACTGGGGGCCGGCGAGCTTCGCAAGCTTCCCGATGCCGCGCGCAACCGGAACAGCGAGGCGGTCCGGCTCATGTTGGCGGCCGGCTGGCCGCTGGATGCCCGCGGCGATCACGGTGGCACGGTGCTGCACTGGGCCGGATGGCTGGGGGATGCCGCGATGGTGCGCGAGATCCTGCGGTATCATCCCAACGTGGACATCAAGGGCGACGCCCATGACATGTCTCCCCTGGGCTGGGTGATCCATGGTTCCGTGAACAGCTGGACCTGCCGGACCGGCGACTT